>NZ_JBSHAQ010000029.1:0-121164 GCF_053611585.1 Streptomyces sp. NPDC054794
ATACGCGACCGGCCCCGTTCCTGGCGTTGTGGTCTAATCAGGGGGGGGGGGCGGGGGGGGGGCCGTCCGCACGGGTGGGGGGCCGCCCACCGCGTTCTTGCAGTGTCGGTTCGTGTCGACACCTGCCCTCAATCCCGCTAACCCCGGTAGGTGCCCAGGGCCTTACTGAAGGCGAACGGCTTCTGCTGTACGCCGCTGCACGAGGGCTTGGTTCCGTCGGCCGAGTCGGCGCCGTCCTGACACTGTTGATCGCGGTTGATCGAATCCATGGACAGCCGGCCCAGATGCTTGGTGTTGGCGAAGGTGACCAGTGCTTTCGCGTTCTCCAGGGTGAACGTCCGCTTGCCGAAGTCGTTCTCGCCGATCCTGGGAGTGAGGGCGAGTGCCTTCCATGCCTGTGCCTCCGGCAGTCCCAGGGTGGAGGTGAGCTGTCGCTGGGCGGCGGTGGCGGCGGTGGTCGTGTACTTCAGCAGGTCGGCGTCGGTGGCGGTGTCACCCGGGTTGCCGGTCACGGCGTTGACCGTGGAGATTTTCACGCCCTTGGCCTTGGCGTCGGCCAGCACCTTGAGGCCGTTGGGGGTGAAGCCGCCCGGCAGCGCGGGCAGGCTGATCGACACGTCCAGGCCCGGGTGGCTCCTCTGCAGCCGTGCAATGGCTTGCGAGCGGAGGGAGTTGAGCGTCGGCATGTTCAGGACGTACCCCTGAACGTCGAAGTCGACCTTCGTGATCTTGTACTTGTCGATTGTCTTCGCGTAGGCGGCCGCCAGTTGCGTCGCGGAGGAACAGTTGGGCGTCAGGTCGCCACCGTCCCCTCCGAAGGAAACCCGCACGTCGCCGCCCGCTTGGCGCAGCTGATCCAGCTTCGCAAGGACGTCGTCTCCGCCCTCGACGGCGCATCCGGTCGCGCGTTTGAGGTGTCCGACGGTGAAGTGTGTGACTCCGCTGTCCTTCGCGGTCGCCACGAGGTCGCGCGGGGAGCTGTCGGCGATGTCGACGAAGGGCGAGAATGCTTGGGTCTGCGTGCCGGCCGGCCGGGAACTGTCGTCCTTTGCGTTGTCGCGTGCGGCCAGTGCGCTGTTCGGCAGGACCGCGGCAGCGCCCGCGGCGACGGCGCCGCCGACGAGAAGACCGAGGATTGCCTTCTTCTTGTGGTGTGCACTGCGATGCTCGTTCATCTGAAATCCCTTCCGTGTGCAAATGCGGTGACTGCGATGTGACGTTGCTCCGCCGGGAGCAGAGCAACGGTGACTGACGATCCGTCAGGAATGCGCCTCCGGGGTGTTGGCGGCGGTCACGTTTACCGCCGCCCAAGCCCTGTCCACCGTCTTGTACTCGGTGCTGCCGGCGCCGAAGAGGTCCTTGGCCGCCTTCAGTGTCGCGACGCGCGCGTCGTGGAAGTCGGTCGTGGAGACCATGTAGCGGGTCAGGGCGCGGTAGAAGATCGCCGAGGCCTTGGTGCGGCCGATGCCCTTGACCGTCCCGCCGTCGTACGTCGGCGAGTCGTACTTGACGCCGTTGATCGTCTTCTGGCCGCTGCCCTCCGCGAGGAGGTAGTACGCGTGCGAGGAGACGCCGGAACCGGCGTGCACCTCGGTGTAGAAGACGTCGGGCGACCAGTAGTCGACCGTGCGCCCAAGCCGGTCCAGCGACGGCTTGTCGAGGCGGCGCATGAACTTCTGGGCCAGGCCCAGCTTCTCGCCGATCAGGTAGTCCGGCGTGTCCTTCGCGCTGTTGGTGAAGAACTCGACGTTCGAGCCGAAGATGTCGGCCAGCGACTCGTTCAGCGAACCCGGCTCACCGTACTGACCGTTCGCGTCCTGGAAGGTCGGCTCCAGCTTCGCCGTCGCATCCACCACGCCGTGGGTCAGCTCGTGACCGGTGACGTCCAGGTTCACCATCGGCTTCTTGAACGTCTTGCCGTCGCCGTCGCCGTACAGCATGCACTGGCACTCATGGGACCACGCAGCGTTCGCCCATTTGCTGGCGTAGTGCACCATGGCGTGGGCGCCCTGGGAGTCGTTCGCGATGCCCTTGCGCCCGAAGGTCTTCTTGTAGAAGTCCAGTGTCTCGGCGATGCCGTACTGTGCGTCCACGGCGGCGCTGGTGCGGCTGGAGACGGCGCCGTTGCCCCACTTGTTGGTGGTGCTGGTGATCTGGGCGCTGCTGGCGTAGTCGTCCAGTTCTTGGCCCTTGGCGTCCCGCGTCTCCGTGCCGTAGCGAGTCGGGTCCTTCAGCAGGAATGTGGTGGGGGCGGTCTGGGTGGTGGTCAGGGGGACCGTGCCCAGAGACAGAGACGCGCCACTGCCCTTGACGGTGCGCGGGAAGCTGCCGTCCGCGGCCGGGGCCGGGGTGGTCGCGCCGAAGCCGGACCCCGCAGGGGCGTTGTCCGTGGCAGGCGTGAGACTCTCGCCGCGCTTGCGCAGTGTTTCGCGCAGCTCGGGGGAGACGAACCCGTCGTTGTCAGGGATGTCGCTGCGGACCTTGCCGGTGTCGGCGTCGATGACGACCGTCCGGGAGCCGTTGGCCTCGGTGGTGGCGCTGTCCCTGACCTGTACCTGGTACGCGAGGGCGGATGCGCCCCTTCGGGCGTCCACCACCAACTGGGCGCCGCCCGCCTTGCCCTTGGCGACGGAGGCGGCCTTGGCCGCTGCCTGCGCCGGCGTCAACTTCGCCTTGGTCGTGGTGGGCTTGACCTCGTGGCCGGCGGCACGGGTGACGCCCGTGTACGCCAGCGCGTGGTCGAGGTGCACGATGAGGTCGCCGCCGAGGACCGGCATGCCCTGGTGGGTGCGTACGAACCGGACGTGGCGTGCGCCCTCGGGGTCGAGCATCACGTCCTGGGCCCGCAGTCCCTCGCCCTTGGTGAGGCCGGTCGCCGAGGCGTGGGCCATGGCGACTGTGCGCGCGGCCTCCACCACAGCAGCGTCAGAGGGGCGGGACGATGACACAGCGTGGTCCGTGCTCGGAGTGGGGGCACCGAGCGCCGTGGCCCCCAGGCCCGTAACGGCCGTCGTGACCCCGACGGCGACCGCCAGGCTGCGTATCTTGGTTCTGCGCACTGGGTTGGGTTCCTTTCGTACGGATGGGTGTCGGATCACCCACCGCGTTGAGTCATGGCGCGCTCGCACCTGAGGTTGGTAGGGACCGGAGCCGGAGCATGAGGCAGCGACTCCGCCTGTTTGATGTGAAAACGCCGGCGCTACGCCGCGATCGGCCGACGCGGGTCGCACGACGGACGAACACGCCCGGCCTGGTCGCCCGAGTTGGTCCGCCCTGCCACGCGTAAGCACTGCGCAGTGCCAGCAGGTGCGGTCGGATGCAAGTGACGCTGTTCCAGGGGCCCTTCGCTGGGACCGGTCACTTGGCCGGGTCACTCGATCGAAGCAGCAACGATTGTCTGCCCGGAACCGACTTCAGGATGAGATGGACGCCGACGATCGTCACGATCAAACCCCGCTCCGGACCTGGGCGGTCGGCCCAACCGACCGCTCAGGGAGACGGAGTCATGGGCCGGCCCAGCCCGGACGGACCACCACCGACGGGCACTTCACCGCCCCGCCACGGTCGAGGTGCTAGGTGAACATGCCGAGGTCACCGGCCTGCCGGCCTGCGTTCGCCGGTACCGTCACATCAAGGCTGTACGGCGACATGGCGAGGCTGCTTCCGGCCGGTACGGAAACCGAGGCCAGCGTCCACGCGGAGGCTGTCCGAGCACCAGTCATGCGGTGGCGGCTCAGGGTGGTGCCCCGGCGACAGCGGCGGACGTCACATCAACCAGCCGGTCCTCCGAGCCGCGGCGAGAACTGCCCGTAGTCGATGGGGGCCCCGGAGCCGCCGTCTGGCTCCGGGGCATCTGCTGCGCAGCGACGCTTGGGCCCGCGGGACCGAGGCCGACGCGAGCACGAGATCGAACACACCATCACGACTCCGCCACAACCCCTACAGAGGCGTCTGTAGACCATCAGCATCGCAGACATGCGTAAATCCCTCACCCCCACTGCCCTCCCCATCATGGCCCTCGTCGTGCTCACGGCATGCAGCAGCAACTCCCCCAGCAACCAGCCCTCAGACGCGAAGGCCGCCACACCAGCCAGCAGGCCCCTCACCGCGGCCGCGGCGCTCACAGGCATCACGGCCGCAGTACCGTCCGCGAAGAAATCCGGCGTGGTCACCGCCGACAACGACCCGAACCACCTGCTCGGCCGCCCCAACCAGTACACGTCCAAGGTCACCTTCGAGGACACGCGGATCCCCGGCGACCAAGTCAGCGGCACGGAGAAGGGTGACGTCGAACGCGGCGGCGCCATCGAGGTGTTCGGCAGCCCGGCTGACGCGAAAGCCCGCGCGACGTACATCCAGGCCATCACGAAGTCGATGCCGGCACTCGCCGAGTACGACTACGTCCACGGGACGATCCTCGTCCGCGTCTCGCACTACCTCACGCCGAAGCAGGCTACTGGGTACAAGTCGACGGCGGACATGCTCGGATGAGACGGCGGCCGCCGAGAACCACCTCTCCGGCAGCACCGCCTCAACTCATGGCGCATTGGCTTACGGACAACGGCCCCATCCACACGTAGCGGGGCGGACGTTGCCGTGAGCCTGAGCTCGACCAGTGGCAAGGCAGGGCACGGGCTTCGAGCCGTCGGGGCATGAGGCGCTCGCGGAGCGTACGGGCTGTTGCAGTGCCACACCAGGGGCTGCGGTGCGCTTACGCCGTCAGAACGCGTAGACGCGGTGCCGCGCGGGGAAGTCGGCGGGCAGAGCCTGCATTCCCCGGCCGACGTCCCCGGTCACGGCATCAGCCGACGTTGAAATCGAGGTTGGTCACGTACCAGGCGTCTTTGATCTTGGCGGACTCCACTTTGACGTCCAGCTGCCCTTGCTCGATCCCCGTGGAGTTGGACAGGACGACCTTCTCGAGAGTCTGTCCGTCGATGGTGATCTTGTCGGCAGGGATCACCGCCTTACCACTGGTTTCCGGGACATGGGCGACTTCCACCTTTGGGTTGTTCGTAGGCTGTTTGGGCGTGAACGCCTTGCGGAACCTCCCCAGGTTCTCTTGCATTTGGCGCATCTCGGGTGTGTTGCTGTTACACCTCGATGGGGTGCCGACCTGAGCGGGCGACGAAGCTGTGGCCGGTTCTGCCATCACCACGCATGCCTGCTTCGGCCGGCCCTCGATGACCGCGGTGACCCACGCGGCAACCGCTTCTTCGGCTGTTGACTGACGGGACTTCGGAGCGGCCGTCGTCGGCTTGCTCGCGGTCGACTTGCTCGCGGTCGGCGCCTTGTCCCCGCCGGAGTCCTTGCCCTTCGAGCAACCCATGACACCCGCGACCGTCACCACCAGCGCGACTCCGGCGATCCAGCGGACCGTCCCCTTGCTGTCGCTCTGCCACACCATCCTGTAAGCCCTTCCCGAAGACATCGAATGGATGATGCCGCCCCGAAGAATTCGCCCTCGACGCCACATCAACCATGAAGACGGGAATTCGCAGCCGCAGGGTTCAACCTCGTAGCGATGGCGTGCGCTCCACGAACACCACGAGCCCGAAAGTCGTCGTTGGTGGCGTCGACGTACTCATGCTCCAAGTCCTGGAGGCACACGGCGATCTCCGCGCTGTGGCGTGCGGGCCGGCGGATCAGCTACCGGATGACGGCGACATCATCCTCGGTCCAGGCGAGCAGCAGTGGCAGGGGCGCCTGTGGCCGGCTTGTGGCCCGGTGGCCGTCGACGGGCGCCGCTGCCTCCATCCGGCTCACCACAGGGTGCGACAGAAGTCGTCAGCGCTGAGCGGTGGGATGCTGGCCCGCCCGGATCAGTAGTTCCACCGCTTGTAGGGCTCCGGACACATCTGCCGGGTTGGAACGGTTGTCGATGAGGTCGGCGACGGACGTTGCGGCATCCGAGAGGTCGCCGCCTCGTCGCCGCACGGCGCTCATCAGCGCGTTCAGTGCTTCGTAGTGGGCGACCGTCCGAAGGCCGCCGCCCAGCTTCCAGGGTTCGGCCAGAACGAGGGCGGCCAGATCAGCCACGTTCGCGTCGTCGAACTCGGCCCGGCACCGGTCCATGGTGTCGACGAGCTGCGGGATGCCCCAGACGACGAACGTGAAGTCCTGGGTCCCCGTCGACACAGCCACCTGCCGCGTGACCGCGACCGAGGAATCCCGGACCTCCTCGATGCAGGGGAGGAAGATGCTGAACTTCCCACGCATCCGGTTGAAACGATGAGATGTGAAGACCAGTCGATAGTTGGTCAGATAGAGCCGTCCGCCGATGGCCTCCTTCCCTCGCATACCGACCAGCCACATGAGATCGTCGAACGCGAACCGGGACAGCCCCGCTGCTCGGACATTGATGACCGCGTTGGCGTTCTTACGAAGGATGATTCCTTCACCGGGCAGCAGTTCCTCAAGGTTCAACGGCGCTATCGCCACAGCTCCCCCTCCATGTCAGCTGTCTGAGCAGCGGGAGCATCCTAGATGTGCCGCCGCATGACGGCACACCCGTGGTGAGCTGGACGAGGATGGTCCAAGTGCCGAAGTTCCCCATGATGACGGGAGGTTGTGCCAACCGCACCCGTCGACAAGATGGGCAACTTCCTCGGGCCCCGCGCCCCCTCCCCCGCCCTCGGGCGTCTTCCAGTCCAGGCCGTTCAACAGGGCTCGTAGTACGAGCTCACCGCGGGCTGGCCCGTGAAGTTGGGGCCCGCGTCGGGGTCTGCGCCGATGTAGTGGAACGGGAGCCGCACGGCTCGCCCGCCCTGCAGAGTCAGTCGGTGGTGCCGGGGACGGTACTCGTATCCGGCCGTGCGCAGGGCGGTGACGACGGCGCGGCCCGCCGGCGAACCGTCCGCCCAGCGCACCGAGTCGGGGTCGAAGTGCGCGATCAGCAGCCCGTGCTCGGCCAGCCAGGAAGCGGCGCGGGAGAGCAGGCCGAGCTGGTCGCCGACGTAGTGCAGGCCGTGGACGCACGTGATCAGGTCGTACGTCCGGGCCGGGGTCCAGGAGGACACGGAGGCGACAATCTCCTCCAGCGTGGCCGGAGCCGGCCGCGGGACGAGCGGGCCCACCAGGTCGACGCCGGTGAGGACCGCGTCCGTGGGCAGGGCGGAGGCTGCCTCGCGCAGGGCGCGGCCCTCGCCGGAGCACAGGTCCAGCCAGGAGGGTGCGGCACGGTCCCCCAGCCAGGCGAGGGGATCGAGGCCCAGCTCGCGGGCGTAACTGTTGACCCCGGCGAGGCCCCGCTCGCGGTTCATCGTGTTGTTGGCGACCACGGAGGATCGTTCCAACTCGGGCACGGACAGCAGTGGAGGCTTCGGCATACCGGCATTCTCTCGGGGCGGGGCGGGGCGGGATCACAGGGGTTTCCCGGCCCGCGCCGGCAGCTTGGTGGAGACCAGCTGGTCCAGCAGGTCCACCGCGTCACCGTGACCCGCCTCGCGTCCGAGGCGGGAGGAGCCTGGACGCCGCTCAACAACAAAACCCAGTCCGTGCGCCGTCCGGCGCCCTGGAGGAAAGGCAGCGCAAGCTGACGGCGCGCGCTCTGGCCATGCTCGACTCGGCCGGCCACGTCAGCGGTTGTCGGAGCCTGCTCGGCGATGCCAAGCCGTCAGGCCGTCCCTGACAGGTGTTCGATGTCAGGGCTAGCCTGACGCCATGACCGATGTCGCAGGCACCCCCTCAGCTCCGGCCGCGCCCGAGTTCCACCGGCTGTCCCCCCGCGACGAGTCCCGCGTCGCACTGGCCCTGACACTCCGTCAACTGGCCGACGCCGTCCTGGACGCCGTACCGGTCGAACCGGATCCCGCCCCTGGTGACCTGCTGCGTACGGCACTGCGGCTGGCACGTCGCGCGGAGGACGTGATCCGGGAGGCGGTGGTCGCCGAGCGCGAACGCGGCACCACCTGGGGCCAGATAGGGGAGGCCGCGGGCATGACCCGGCAGTCCGCACACGAGAAGTGGTACGGCGACATCCATGCCTGGGCGGCCACCGGGCGCAGTGCGCTGCCGGCGCACCTGAAGACGCTGGAGGTGGCGGCGGAAGCGGACGCGCGTCATGCCAGGCTGCGCCCGGACCGGCCGCAGGCGGTCACCTCGGGCCTGGACGCGATCCGATTCCCCGGTTCCCACGCGTACGAGGCCAGCCTGCGAGCCCGCGGCTCCGCCCTGCACATCCGCCGTATGGAGCTGGACGCACAGGCCACCGGGCTCAACGACGAGTACGGCGCACTGCATGCCCAGGGCCCCGCGGCCGCGCCCGTCGGCGGTGACCCGCTGGAGATCTCGGCCCATCGCGGGCACGCCTCAGCGGTGCGCGCCAACCGACTCGCCATCGCTGCGGTGCACGAGGAGATCGCCGACGTCTACGACCAACTCGTCACTGCGGAGCCGCCCCTGGCCGAGGAGCACCGCACACAGACCGACTGGCATCGCAACGCGGCGCGGCAGGCCCGCACCTATGCCGACCTGCTGCGCGACGGTGACGGCTGATCGCGCAAACCATGATCAGGATGATTTCGGCCGACCTCCGAGGGTGACCCCTGGCGCGCCGCCTACCAACGGAAGAGACCACAAGGAGCGCGCCTGATACAGCCATCCATCGCATGCATACCAACCACTCAGTTTGTCGAAGGACTCCCGCAGGTTCGTACCAAGCAGTAGCGTGCCCTCACCCCCCGCTTCCCTGCGGTCCCGCACGGGCCCTGAGCCACGCAAGGAGAAACGGGATGACCGACGCGTTCTCGTCCCCCGAGCACCCACCACGTCACATGGCCCCGCCGGACGGCCCCGCGCTCCATTCGTCTCGTTCCTACGCCGCCTACCCCTGGCCGCCACAACCGCAACCGGAGCCCGAGCGAACGACACCGCGCTCTCCAGCCCACGGTCATCACAGCGACCTGCGCACCCTGCGCGGCGCATACCGCTGGCAGCGCCGCGTGGCCACGTTCACCGCTCTCGGCTATTTCACGCTCTTTCTCGTCCTGTCCGCGTTGGCGCCGTCGCTGATGACGCGCACCGTCTTGGGCGGACTGTCCACGGGACTGCTGGTCGGGCTGCTCCAAGTGCCCGTCACCTGCTTGTCCATCGGCCTGTACGAGTACACGGCGCGCCGAAGGGTCGACCCGATCGCGGACCGCATTCGCAGGCACGCCGAGCTCGACGCCAAGCGGAGGGCGTGACGATGACAGGCTTCAGCAGTTCCACCCAAGCCATGTCTCTGGTGGCCTTCACGACGGTCGCCACGATCATCCTGCTTCTCTGCGTGATGACAGGGCCCGACGGGGACGATCTCGACGAGTTCTACACCGGGTACGGATCGCTCTCCCCGATGCGAAACGGCCTTGCCATCGCCGGGGACTACATCTCCGCCGCGACGGTCCTGTCCACCGGAGGAGTCATCGCACTCGACGGCTACGACGGCGTCGTCCTTGCTCTGAGCACGGCCCTCTCGCTCATGCTGCTGATGTTCCTGCTGGCCGAACCGCTGCGCAACGCGGGCCGGTTCACCATGGGCGATGTGTTCGCCCGGCGGATGCCCGGCCGCGCGGGGCGGATCGCCGCGTGCGCTGTGACGATCGCGGCGCTGGTGCCGATGATGTTGATCCAGCTCGCGGGCACGGGCGATCTGTTGTCGTTCATCCTCGGTTTCTCCAGCGACTCGCTGAAGACCGGGTGCATCGTCGGAATCGGCGCGCTGATGATCAGCTACGCGGCGATCGGCGGCATGAAGGGTACGGCCCTCATCCAGATCCTGAAGATCGTCATGCTGCTCGGCTCCGGCGCTGTCGTCGCCGTACTGCTTCTGCGGCAGTTCGCCTGGGACCCGGGCGCGTTGTTCTCCGCGGCGGCGCAGCGGAGCGGGGTGGGGTCCGCGTTCTTGCACTCGGGTCTGCAGTTCGCCGGCGGGTCCTATCCCCGACTCGACATGATCACCTCGGAGTTGACCGTCGTCCTCGGCGGCGCCTGTCTTCCGCACGTCACCATGCGCATGTACACCGCGAGCAGCGCCCCTCAGGTGCGCCGGTCCATGTCCTGGGCGGTGCCCTGTGTCGCCTTCTTCGTGCTGATCATCACGGTCGTCGGCTTCGGCGCGACGGCGCTGGTCGGGCGTACGACGATCGCCGCCGCCGACCCCACCGGCCGGACGGCGTATCTGCTGGGCTCGCGGGCGGCCTTCGGGGCTGACGTGTCGACGGCTGAGACTTTCCTCTTCACCACGGTCACCACAGCGCTCTTCCTCACCTTGCTCGCCTCAGTCGCCGGGATGATCCTGGCCTGCGCCAACACCCTTGCCCACGACCTGTTCGTCGGTCGCACGCAGCCGACCGCCCGTCGCGAGATGATCCTCGCTCGTGTGTCCGCCCTCGCGGTGGGCGCTCCGACCATCCTGCTGGCCACCCTCGTCCAGCACCACAACCTGCAGCCGCTGGCGCTCCTGTCGGTGTCCATCGGCGCCTCGGCACTCGCGCCGGCGCTGGTCTACAGCCTCTTCTGGCGGCGCTACACCCGCACAGGTCTGCTGTGCACCCTGATCGGTGGCACCCTCGCCACCGTCGCTCTGATGACCGGCACCAACTTGGTGTCCGGCTCCCCCTTCTCCGCCTTCCCCAACGCCGACTTCAACTGGTTCCCGTTCACCACCACAGGTGTGGTCTCCATCCCGTTGGGCTTCGCCTTGGGCTGGGCGGGTACCGTGATCTCCGGTCGGCAAAAGGCCGAGGAGCAACGCCGCCAGTACGAAGCCATCGAGGCATGGATCCTGGCTGGGGCTGTACGGCGAGGCAGCTGAGCGCATCCCCGTTTGCCGAACAGGCGCTGGCCGAGCGCCTCGCCGCGTGCCCCTACTCCCCCATCACCGTCGCCCTCGCCCTTCTTCGCTCCGCCGCTTGGAGGTCAGAAGGGCGCGGGTGTCTGGAGCCGACGCCATGGATCGGGGAGGACCGCCGTAGTAGCGGCCCATGTCCGCCATCTGCGCCTGTTCGGCCATCGGGACGTCTCCGGTCGCCTCACGGGTGATTTACGGATGAGGCGCTCGCGCGTGGCGGAGGCGTCATGCCGGTGGCAGCGTCCACTTCTGCGCCGCGGTCCCGTTGCATGTGTAGATCTGCAGTCGTGTCCCTTCCGTGGTGGAGGAATTGGGGTCGTCCAGGCAGAGACCGGAATTGGGGTTCGTCAGGGAGCCGTTGGCGCCGAGCGTCCACTTCTGGGCACCGGTGCCGTTACAGGTGTACAGCTGGACGAGCGTGCCGTTCGTCGTCCCGCTGTTCGCCACGTCGAGGCACTTTCCGAGGGTGCGCAGACTGCCGTCCGACGCGATCGTCCAGTCCTGTGCGTACGTCCCGTTGCAGGTCCACAGACGGATCGCGGTGTGATCGTCGGTGCCGGAGTTGGCGTCGTCGATGCACTGCGCCGAAGTGACTCCGGACCTGATGGGCCCCACCCGTGGTTTCGGCGGGGCGGCTGTGTCACCAGGGTAGGAGGGCGGGGCGGCGGACGCGCTCGCGGCCCAGTCGGTGTTCGGACTGGTGCCGAGCGTAAAGCTGAGCGTTCCGCCGGAGCTGATCGCGCTCGTGGGTGCGTAGGCGTTGTTCCACGCGGACCCGTTGAAGGTCGCGGACTGCACGTAGGGCGCGTTGTCCGCGGCGCCGTCGCCGTTGATCGTCAGGGTCTTGCCGGAGGGCAGATTGATCACGGCCTGCGAGAACAACGGCGAGCCGAGAGCGAGGTCCGAAGTACCGAGCGTCATGGGGTACATGCCCAGTGCGGACCAGACGTACCAGGCGCTCATCGCGCCCAGGTCGTCGTTGCCGTCGGCGAGGCCGGCGGGGTTGTTGGACCAGATCTGGTCCTGGATCGAGCGCACCGTCGCCTGGGTCCGGTAGGGCCGACCGATGTAGTCGTACTCCCAGGGCAGTTCAATGCTCGGCTCGTTGCCGACCCACGCGTAGCCGTTGGCGCCGGTGTAGCTGCGCAGCACGGTGTCGAGGTAGTCGGCCATCACTTTGTCGCCGCCCTTGGCGGTGGCGAGCCCGGCTACATTGAAGGGAACCATGCCGGAGTAGATCCATGAGTCGGCCTCCACCATGTCCGTCCCGCTGGTGGGGTCGAATCCGCCGGTCCAGGAGCCGTTCGCGTTGCGGGGCTGGACGAAGCCGGAGGCCGGGTTCAGCAGGTTGCGCCAGTCCTGCGCGCGGTGGGCGTACGTCTGTTGGCTCCGGGTGTCGCCGAGGGCGCCGGCGAAGGCGGAGAGAGCGAAGTCCGCGGTGTCGTATTCCAGGGTCGTGGCCACTGGGCCGTAGAAGTTGCAGCAGCCGTAACTGCCGTCGTGGGGTTCGTACCCGGGGTTGTCCAGGTAGTTCAGGCCCGGTCGGTCGTTGTTCGCGACGCTCGCCTGCTTCAGCAGGCCGGCCAGCGCCTTCGACGAGTCGAAGTTCCGCGCCCCGAAGGCGTAGTAGTCGGCGATGATCGCCGCCGCCGGGTCGCCGACCATGACGAAGGACTCTCCGTTGTTCTCCGACCATTTGGGGAAGATCCCGGTCTGGGCGTAGTCGTCGGTCATCGACTGGGCGGTGTCGGAGGCGACCTGAGGGCTCACCAGCGCCTCAAGCTGGGCTTGGGAACGGTAGATGTCCCAGCCGGAGTAGTTCGCGTAGGCGGCGTCGTGTCCCGTATCGACCGTGTGCGTCTTTCCGTCGAAGCCGTAGTACTGGCCGTTGGTGTCGCTGATGACGTTCGGGTGCAGCAGCGAGTGGTAGAGCGCCGTGTAGAAGATCTTCTGCTGGTCTGCCGTGCCGCCGGCTATCTGCACCTTGCCCAGCGCCGTGTCCCAAGCCTTGTGGGCTGCGGCGCGCACGCCGTCGAAGTTCCAGCCGGCGTTCTCGGCGCTCCGGTTGGCGACCGCGTTGGCCGCGGAGACGTAGGAAATGCCGACCTTGGCCTGTACGACCTGGTTCGCGGTCGTGTCGAACGTGACGTGCGCGTTCGAGGCGGCGGCGCCGGGGGCCGCGTCCTGGGGCACCGCCCTGTCAGCGCGAGGCTTCGGCAGGGATCCGTGCAGGCGTGGCTTGTTCGGCTTCTCCGGGGCATTCTTGCCCGCCCGGTCGGCGGACGGCTTGGGCGTGTTCGTCGCGTGGGCGAGCGCGCTGCCGCTGGAGGTGAACGGTCGATCGAAGACCATGTCGAAGTAGACGGTGTAGGTGTTCCCGGCGCCGCAGAATCTTCCGCTCGTGACCTGGCCGCTGACCTCGGTACTGGAGACGACGTCGAACTGTGTTGACGTTCCGCCATTCTGACTGCTGGTCAGCTTGAAGAGGAGGTTGGCCTGGGCGGTCGCGGGAAAGGTGAAGCGAGCCATGCCGCTACGTGTGGTGGTGGTGAGCTCGGTCGTCACCTTGTTGTCGAGGGCGACCTTGTAGGAGCCGGCCGAGACGGACTCGTTGGCGTGCGAGAAGGAGTCCGTCGCCGTGTTGCTGACAGCGCCCACCGTGGGCAGCACCGGGATGTCACCCGCGGCTCCGCAGCCCGGTCCCGCGATGTGGGTGAGGCTGAATCCCGTGATCGAGGAGTCCTTGTACTCGTACCCGCCACCGGGTGGTCGCGACGAGGTGTCCGGGCTCCACTGCACCATGCCGAAGGGGACGTCCGCACCGGGGAAGTCGTTTGCGTCGTTGGACGTGCCGATGAAGGGATTGACCAGGTCCGCCGGTGCCGACACGAGTTCCGCCGCTCTTGAGGGCTCCGCCCAGGCGACGGGAGCGGCTAATGCCTGCGTGCCCAGGAGGGCGACGCCAGTGGCGGCACCCAGGGTCGTGCGGATCCAGCGACCGCGGCCCGGTCGTCTGCGCGTACGATGCCGGCGGCCGCCGACAGGAATCGAGAACATCGCGAGCTGCCTCCTGAGGGATGCGTTCGGGAGTACACCGAGGCGGACGGACGAAGTAGGGCCCCGGTGAGGGGCGTTGGTCCGACCGGGGAACGGGCCGCGGTCCGCACGGCGGCGCGAGGTCCCGTTCTCTCATGCATGAGGCTGACCAGGAGGGCGCGTTGGCAACGTTGTCGCCGGACCTGTGCTCTCCGACCGGCCGTCACAGGGGAACACCCGCTCGTTCGCCGCCGAACGAGGCGAACCCCGCACCCCGCTGCACACCGCTGTCGTCTCGCACACGCGCCGCCGGATGAACTCCTCACGGGCAGGACGGCGGGACGCACAACGGCTCACCTCGACATCACATGTGACAACGTTGTCCTGACGGCCCAAAATCCGAACGGGTATTGCAGGGAGTGGAGAATCCTTCTCAGCTCTCCAGCCGCTGGACACCAGACCGGCCCGGAGCACTGTCGCAACGTAGCTATCGGTCGTGCTCACGTCAAGACTGTGGGGCGGGTCGGGCCACTTCTCCGACGCACAGGGCGAACAGGCGGTCAGCCTCGCAGTACCGGAGGGCAGTTGGGCCCCGGGGCAAGGGCACCCACCTCGTCACCGCCCGAGGGAGCGCCGGTCATGGGATACGGGAAAGGCCCGGACGGCGACCTGCTCCCGGAGATCACCCGCGCGCCGCTGTTGCCGGCCTAGGCACCGGATGCCGATGTGCGAGGTGCGGCCGCGGCGGCGTCGGCCAGGTCCCCCGTCATCACGGTCCGCTGAACCGGGATCAGGCAGCACCCGCCTGTGGGCCGCTGAGCGTGTAGGTGGTTCCGACGCTGGTCTGCACCCATGCGTCCGGGACCGCCGCGGCGAGTGTGTGCTGCGCGCGCCAGCCGGTGCAGTGACCGGGGACGATCAGCTCGGGTGCGAGTTCGGTGAGCGCGGCCACCGTCGGGCCGATGACCGGCTCGAAGACGGGGCCGCTCAGGTGGAATCCGCCGATGCCGGCCAGCAGTTTGCTGACGCCGGTCAGCCGCATGGCGTGCCGGATGATGTTGACCACTCCGGCGTGGCCGCACCCGGTGATGATGACAAGTCCCCGGCCGCGCACGTTGATGACGAGTGCCTGGTCGTCGATGACGGCGGGGTCGTGTCGCCAGCCGTTCCCGTCCCAGGCCTGGTGTGCCTGCGGCATCCCGTGCTCGAACTCGGTGACGCGGTCCACTTCGCCGGTGATCAGGATGCCTCCTGCCAGCAGCGACGGCTGCCGCCGCTCGATCACCTCACCGGGTCGACGGCCGGTCCCTCCGCGACGCAAGGCGCCGACCAGGCCGCCTCGGCCGCCGAGTGCCCGTGATCGTCGCACATGCTAGGAAGCGCCTCCCCGCCGACAGGACCGGCCGGAGAGGCAGATCCCGGTGGAAGCCGCAGGCCCACGGCGGTCGCGCCGGCCGGACCGGCAGCAGGCGCCGCGCGGTGTCATGCTGCCACTCGCGCGGGCGGGACGACGACGTCGATGAGCCCGGTGGCCACGTCGTACACAAGCCCTGAGACGAAGACTCCGGCCGGAAGCTTCTGCTTGAGGACGTCGACGTCGACGCGGACGGCGGCGACCGGGTCGGTGACCGCCTTGGCGTCCAGGACCCCGGCCGGAACTTCGAAGTAGTCGGCCAGCAGCTCGGGGAACGCGGCCAGGTCCGTGATCCCGCAGTCGCTGTGGTGCAGGACCGCGTAGTGGACGTCGCCCGGGCGAGGGCCGCCCGTGCGGGCCTGGACGACCTTGGCGAGCATCTCCAGCGTCCGGAGTGTCGCGGGCGCGACCCGCCCTCCGACGTTGCGGATCACCGCTGCCTCGCCGAGCCTGAGCCCGAGCACGTCGGACGGGTCGACACGAGGGTCGACGCATCCGATGACCGTCAGACTGCCACTGGGCATGAGCTTGAGGCCGGCGAATGATCCTCCGTCGGCGAACCCGGCGTTCCGCTCGGCCAGCTCGTCCGTGTCGATCACTGTGACGGTAACCCCTTGTTGCTCTGAGCCTGGCCCCCCCGCTGACGCCGACGGGGACCTCCAGTTGCCGCAAGCTTGGCCCGCCGCTGCGACCCATGCCACTCGACTTCACGGCAGATCGTGATCATGCAGGACACGCCTCGCGTGATCCGACACGGCGTAGGTGGCCCGATTTCCTGCCGAACCTTGGGCGGGTGTCCGGATCCCTCTGGAAAGAACGGGCAGGGAGCGGGCACACCTCAGTCGGCGAGCGGGCAGCGGCTCCCCGCCCCGCGGAGCCCTCGACCGCGAAATCCAGGGACTTCGCACTCCGAAGTACGGGCATATTCGGTCATCAACGGCTCTACGACGAAGCTGGTCAGTACCGCCAATCGCTTATAGAAATTTGGCCACCGGAGCCGAAACGGGCCGGGCACCGGAAAAGCAGTCGGTGCGAGCACAACGCGCAGAGCCGTGAAACGGAGGTGTCGCCGTGGACGCCGAGGAACGAAGACGCGGGATTCTGGAAACGGCACGCCGTTGCGGATCCGTGGATGTCGGAAAGCTCGCAGCCGACCTCGGGGTCTCCAAGGAGACCGTGAGGCGCGATCTGAACCTGCTGGAGGGGCACGGGCTGGTCCGCCGTACCCACGGTGGTGCGCATCCCGTGGAGAGCGCGGGCTTCGAGACCACGCTCGCCTTCCGTATCACCATGCACGTTCCCGAGAAGTCCCGGATCGCGGCCGCCGCGGCCGAACTGCTCGGGGACGCCGAGACCATCTTCATCGACGAGGGCTACACCCCGCAGCTCATCGCCGCCGCCCTCCCCCGCGACCGGCCACTGACCGTGGTCACCTCCTCGCTGACCACCGCGGGTGCCCTCGCTTCCGCCGAGAACTTCACCGTGCTGCTGCTCGGCGGCCGGGTGCGTGGCGGGACGCTGGCCACGGTCGACCACTGGACGACCCGCATGCTGTCCGGCTTCGTCATCGACCTGGCGTACGTCGGCGCGAACGGCATCTCCCGCGAGTACGGGCTCACCACTCCCGACCCCGCGGTCAGCGAGGTCAAGGCCCAGGTCCTCAGGGCCGCCAGACGCCGGGTGTTCTCCGGGGTCCATACGAAGTTCGGTGCCGTGAGCTTTTGCCGCTTCGCGGACGTCACGGAGTTCGAGGCGATCGTCACCGACGCCGGGCTGCCCGCTTCCGAAGCACACCGCTACTCACTGCTGGGCCCTGAGGTCATCCGGGTCTGAGCCGCGTTTCATCCCGCCTGTCCCACCCCCGCAAGCCGGGGGCCTGGTTTCCCACGCCCTCGAAACATCCCCTGGAGTCAGTCATGCGCACACGAAGAATGATCCACGTCCTCGTCACGGCCACGGCCGCGGGCTCATTGCTGGCCGCCTGTAGCGGCGCGGGCGGCTCGACGGGCTCCGGGGGCGGCGGGCAGAGCATCAACGTGCTGATGGTCGGCAACCCGCAGATGGAGGACATCGCGAAGCTGACGAAGAGCACGTTCACGAAGGACACCGGCATCAAGGTGAACTTCACCGTCCTTCCCGAGAACGAGCTGCGCGACAAGGTCACCCAGGACATCGCCACCCAGGCGGGTCAGTACGACGTCGCCACCATCGGCGCCTACGAGGTACCCATCTGGACCAAGAACGGCTGGCTGCACGACCTCGGCGCCTACGCCGACAAGGACGCGAGCTTCGACAAGGCCGACCTGCTCAAGCCGATGGTGCAGTCACTGTCCGGCTCCGACGGCAAGCTCTACGCCCTGCCGTTCTACGGCGAGTCGTCGTTCCTCATGTACAACAAGGACGTCATGAAGGCGAAGGGCATCACGGTGCCCGAGCACCCGACCTGGCAGCAGATCGCCGACATCGCGGCCAAGGCCGACGGCGCGGAGCCGGGGATGCGGGGTATCTGCCTGCGTGGTCTGGCCGGCTGGGGTGAGCTGGGGGCCCCGCTGACGACGGTGGTCAACACCTTCGGCGGCACCTGGTTCACCAAGGACTGGAAGGCCCAGGTCAACGGCCCGGCGTTCAAGAAGGCGACGAACTTCTACGTCGACCTGGTCAGGAAGCACGGAGAGGCGGGAGCGGCCCAGGCCGGCTTCACGGAGTGCTTGAACGCCATGAGCCAGAAGAAGGTCGCGATGTGGTACGACGCGACCAGCGCGGCCGGGTCGCTGGAGGACCCCAGCTCCAGCAAGATCGCCGGCCATGTCGGGTACGCCTACGCACCGACCCAGGAGACCAAGAGCAGCGGCTGGCTGTGGTCCTGGGCGTGGGCCATGCCCAAGACCACGAAGAAGGCCGACGCGGCCTCGAAGTTCATGCTGTGGGCCTCCAGCAAGAAGTACGAGAAGTTGGTCGGCGAGAAGCTCGGCTGGTCACGCGTGCCGGCCGGCAAGCGGGCCAGCACGTACGAGATCCCGCAGTACCAGAAGGCCGCGGCTTCGTTCGGTGACATCACCCTGAAGTCCATCGAGGGAGCCGACCCGGCCAACCCGGGCGTCCAGCCCAGGCCGACCGTGGGCGTGCAGTACGTGGCCATCCCCGAGTTCCAGGACCTGGGAACGAAGGTCGCCCAGGAGATCTCCGCCGCCATCGCCGGCAAGACCAGCGTGGACAAGGCGCTGAACGACGGCCAGAAGCTCGCCGAGGACGTCGCGAAGAACTACCAGTGACCGTCACCGCCCGGTCGGCCTCGGCGCCGGCCGGGCACCGCTTCCCCACCCCGGCCTCCCCCAGTACCTGACGGGCCGGAGAGGCACCCCCTCAGGCAGAGGAATCACCCATGACCACGCTCACCGCTCCCCCCAGGACAGCACGACCACCTGGCCGGCCGCGCACGTCCACCGGCGTCGGCAAATGGCGGCGCCGCATCCCGCTGCTGCCGGCTCTGGTCTTCACCATCGTCGTTACGCAGCTGCCCTTCGTGGCCACGCTCGTCATCTCCACGTTCCAGTGGAACATTCTCAAGCCGGGCGACCGGCACTTCGTCGGCCTGTCCAATTTCACGTTCGTCTTCACCGACGAGCGACTGCGCACAGCGGTGTTCAACACCGTCGTGCTCACCGCGTCGGTGGTGTTCATCAGCGTGGTCCTCGGCCTCGGTCTGGCGCTGCTGCTCGACCGCCGGTTCGCCGGCCGGGGTCTGGCGCGCACGATGCTCATCGCGCCGTTCCTCGTCATGCCGGTCGCGGCAGCGCTGCTGTGGAAGCACGCCATCTACAACCCCGACTACGGACTGCTCAACGGCACGCTCAACGCCGTCTACCGGCTCTTCGGCGCGGACAACGGCCCCACGGTGGACTGGGTTTCCTCCTACCCCATGCCGGCCGTCGTGGTCTCGCTCGTCTGGCAGTGGACCCCGTTCATGATGCTGATCCTCCTGGCCGGTCTGCAGGCGCAGCCCGGCGACGTCCTGGAGGCGGCCCGCGTCGACGGGGCATCGGCCATGGCGACCTTCCGCCACATCACCCTGCCGCACCTGCGCCAGTACATCGAGCTGGGAGTCCTGCTCGGCACGATCTACGTCGTGCAGACCTTCGACGCCGTCTACACCATCACCCAAGGCGGCCCCGGCTCCCAGACGACCAACCTGCCCTACGAGATCTACCTGACCATGTTCCGCAAGTACGAGTACGGTCAGGCGGCCGCCGCCGGAGTGGTCGTGGTACTCGGCTCGATCGTGATCGCGACCTTCGCGCTGCGCACCATCGCGTCGCTGTTCCGCGAGGAGGTGTCCCGATGACGCACGCAGCCGTCGCCGCACCGGGCACGAGGCTCAAGAAGCTCATCCGCCGTCACGACGACCACACCGGTGCGCCCCGGCTGTCGCCCCTGTGGACCTTCGTCGCCTGGCTCGCCACCCTGGCGTTCTTCGCACCGGTGGCGTGGATGGTGCTCACCTCCTTCCACCAGGAGGCCGACGCGGCGACCAACCCACCGACCCCCTTCGCCTCCCTCACCTTCGACCAGTACAAACTGCTGTTCAGCCGGGACATCACCCCGTTCCTCCTCAACTCGGCCATGGCCAGCGTCTTTTCGACACTGCTCGTGCTCGCCCTGGCGGTGCCGACGGCCTACGCCCTGTCCATCAAGCCGGTCAAGAAGTGGACCGACGTGATGTTCTTCTTCCTGTCCACCAAGTTCCTGCCCGCCATCGCGGCCCTGCTGCCGGTGTACCTGATCGTCAAGGACGCCGGAATGCTGGACAACGTGTGGACGCTGATCATCCTCTACACCGCCATGAACCTGCCGATCGCGGTGTGGATGATGCGCTCGTTCCTCGCCGAGGTCCCCAAGGAGATCCTGGAGGCCGCCGAGGTCGACGGTGCCAACCTGCTCACCGTCCTGTGGCGGATCGTCGCGCCGGTCGCCATGCCAGGGCTTGCCGCCACCTCGCTGATCTGCTTCATCTTCAGCTGGAACGAGTTCATGTTCGCCGTGAACCTCACCGCGACGCAGGCGTCCACCGCGCCCGTCTTCCTCGTCGGCTTCATCACCAGCGAGGGCCTCTTCCTCGCCCGGCTCTGCGCCGCCGCCACGTTGGTCTCCCTCCCGGTCCTCATCGCCGGTTTCGCCGCCCAGGACAAACTGGTCCGCGGCCTGTCCCTAGGAGCAGTCAAGTGAAAGCCGCCGTCATCGAAGCCCCCGGCAAGGTCACCGTCACCACGGTGCCCGACCCCACTCCCGGGCCGCGCGAGGTGGTGGTCGATGTGGCGGCCTGCGGACTGTGCGGGACCGATCTGCACATCCTGCAGGGCGAGTTCGCACCGACCCTGCCGGTCGTACCGGGCCACGAATTCGCCGGGGAGGTCGTGGAACTCGGCAGCGAGGTCACTGAACTCGCGATCGGCGACCGCGTCGCGGTGGACCCCTCGCTTTACTGCAACGAGTGCCGCTACTGCCGGGCCGGACGCAACAACCTCTGCGACCGGTGGCGGGCGATCGGAGTGACCGTGGCGGGCGGCGCCGCCGAGTACGCCGTGGCACCCGTCGCCAACTGCGTACGGCTGCCGGACCACGTGGGCGTCCAGGACGCGGCACTCATCGAGCCGCTGTCCTGCGCCGTGCGCGGCTACGACGTGCTCAACAGCAGGATCGGCTCCCATGTGCTGATCTACGGCAGCGGGACCATGGGCCTGATGATGCTGGAGCTGGCCAAACGCACCGGTGCCGCCTCGGTCGACGTCGTCGACGTCAACCCGGAACGGCTGGCGACGGCCGGGCAGTTGGGCTGTACCCAGACAGCGACATCGGCGGACGAGCTGGGGCGGCCGAGTGGCTGGGACGTGGTGGTCGACGCAACCGGCAACGCCGCCGCCATCCAGGACGGCCTGGACCGGGTCGCCAAAGCGGGAACATTTCTGCAGTTCGGGGTCTCCGACTATGCGACGACGGCCACCATTTCGCCGTACCGCATCTACAACCACGAGATCACCATCACTGGCTCCATGGCGGTGCTGCACAGTTACGAGCGAGCGGCCGAACTGTTCGCCACCGGGGTACTCGACCCCAAAGTGTTCATCAGCCACCGGCTGCCGCTGACGGAGTACCCACAGGCACTGGAGCGGTTCGCCGCGGGCCAAGGGCGCAAGATCGTCGTGCTGCCCTGATCTGTCACCGTGAAACCGGGGACGTCGGGCGGTGTGTCAGGAGACGCAGCCCGAATCGGCGATCACGTAGTAGCCGGACGAGGTCTCCTGAAGGGTGTGGGTGACGGAGACGTTGTACAGACCCATGTTCTGGCTGGAGCCGTTGGCGTAGACGTAGCCGAGGCTTTGGTGGGCGCGGCCCGCGGCGACGTGGTGGTAGTTGCTGTCGGTGAAGCATTGCGGCTGGTACCCGGTGGTGGTCGCCGAGACCGCGGACGACCGGGAGCCGACCGCGCCGCCGGAGTCCACCGCGGCGACCGAGTAGCCGTACCGCGTACCGGAGTCGAGAGCCGTGTCGGTGTACGACGTGCCGGCCGTCGATCCGGCCTTGGTGCCGCCGCGGTACACCTCGTACGCCGCGGCGCCGCTCACCGCGGACCAGGACAGCGACACGGTGGTGTCGGTCGTGCCGGTGACCGTAAGCCCGGTCGGGGCCGGGAGGCTGCCGGTGCCGCCTCCGCCCGAGGCGTCCAGGCCCCAGAACTTCGCGGTCCAGTAGGAGGAGCAGATGTAGTTGAGGTAGTACGTCCCGGTGCTGCCGCACTGGTCGGTGCCGGAACCGGGATCGACCGCGAGGCCGTGTGCCATGCCGGACACGGAGAAGGTCTCGACCGCGGGCTTGCCGTTCGCATCGTCGTACACGGCCCGTGTGGTGCCGCCGGTCAGGGTGGTGGTCGAGGACGGGGTCTGGCTGAGGCCCCAGACGTTGGTCCACTGGTCCCGTTCCTCGGTGGCGTTGGCCGGATTGACCGTGGTGTCACCGGTGCCCTGCCAGATCGCGACCCGCGGCCAGGGCCCGCCCCAGCCGCCGGAGGCACTGCGAACCGCGTCGCCCCACTGCCCCGGGGTCTTGTTCACCGCGTTGTACTCGCAGGTCAGCGCGCTGGTGAGGTCGGTCGCGCAGCCCGCCGGGATGCCGGAGTCGATGGCGCCGCCCGCGAACACGTCGGGGTAGTCGGCGAGCATGACCGACGTCATCGCACCGCCCGCCGACAGCCCGGTGATGTAGATGCGGCCGGCATCGCTGCCGTAGTGGGACCTGGCGTAGTCCACCATCTGCTTGATCGACAGCGCCTCACCCTGACCACGGGTGTAGTCCGAGGACTGGTACCAGTTGAAGCAGGAGTTGGCGTTGTTGGCGGTGGTGGTCTGCGGTAGGACGAGTGCGAAGCCGTACATGTCGGCGTACTTGGACCAGCCGGAATGGCTGTAGTAGTCGCCCGCGCTCTGAGTGCACCCGTGCAGGGCCACGACCAACGGCGCGCCGGACGGCGAGCTGTCGGGAACGTACTGGAACATCTGCAGGTTGCCGGGGTTGGAGCCGAAGCCCGTGACCTGCTGCAGGCCCGCGGCCTGAGCCGGGGCCGGGGAAAGTCCGAGGACCACGGCGATCAGGGACAGGACCGTCGCCGCCGCGGAGACGGGGCGCGGCCATTTCAGGCGCCATACGCGGCGCGGTACGAACGGGGCGAAAGTCGGGTTCATGGTGCCACCAGGGTGATCGCGACGGGCGGGGAGAAAAGAGGGCAGCCGTACCCTGCCTCGAATGCCGTTGCGCGGCTTCGGAGTTACGGGGACATTACGTCCGGGATACCGGGGCCGTAATGGGGATGTACACCACCTCGTGGTGGCACGGCGTGTGGGTCCGCACCGTTGCGGCACAGGTCAGGACCCAGTGAGTGCCTCGGGGTCGGCGCAGGGCCGCTCGCGGGTACGTATGGGGCCGCGGCAGTACCCGCTCACCGTCGGAGGGGGCACGGATCATCGGGCCCACCCAGACGCTGTCACTTCGTCCGGCACGGTGCGCCATTTGCCGTTACCGCAGGGTCACTTGAGTACATCCCTTGCCGCTCGGGACGCCAACCCCCTATGTTATGCGGCTAGTTAAGTCTACTTAACCCCCCACTTAATGCGAGGTCCTCGTGCGCGTCCACAGACACCTGCTGCCGGCAATCACCGCAGGAACCCTCGTCTTGGCCGGGCTCTACGCCGCGAGCGTCCCGTCCCACGCCGCCGACACCTCCGCCCCACGGCCCCCGTCCTCCGAAGCCGCCGGTGAGAACACCCGGACTGTCGAGTACTTCCCCAGCACCCACGGTGAGGGCAGGCACCGCCAGGTCCCCGCCACCGTCCCGCAGTGGATCAGGCAGAGTCGATCGGCCCCGACGGTGAGCCCCGGCAAGACCCGCGTCACCGCACTGCAGCGCACAGGTGCTCCCGACGACCGCCTCGATGTCGTGGTCATCGGCGACGGCTATACGGCCGGCCAGCAGTCCGACTTCGAGGCGGACGCACGCACCAAGCTGAACGCGATCTTCCAGATCGAGCCGTACAGGAGCTACCGCGGACTGTTCAACTTCTGGCTCGTGGAGGCCATCTCCAACCAGTCGGGGGTCACCGGCGACCCGACCCGGGACGTCGTCAAGGACACCGCCGTCAGCAGCTACTTCTACTGCGACGACACCGAGCGACTGCTCTGCGTCGACGAGCAGAAGGTCGACTCCTACGCGCAGCGGGCACCGGACTCCGACATCGTCTTCGTCATCGCGAATTCCACGAAGTACGGCGGCGCCGGGTACAGCGGCCTCAGCTCCACCGCCGGCCACACGGGTATCGCCACGATGTCTTCCGACAACCCCAGCTCCTACCTGATAGGCGCCCATGAACTCGGCCACTCCATAGGCCTGCTCGGGGACGAGTACGAGGACGGGGGCGGCGACCGCTACCCCGGACCGGAACCCACCGAGCCCAACCTCACGATGCAGACCGCCGCCGACATGCAGGACCACCGGACCAAGTGGTACCGCTGGATCGGTGAGAGTGACCCGTCGGGCGGCACGGTCGGCGCGTACGAAGGCGGCGGTTACCACCACCACGGCATCTATCGCCCCACCGAGAACTCCATCATGCGAAGCCTGAGCAACGACAGGTTCAACCTGCCCGGTCAGGAAGCGATGATCGAGGGCTTCTATCGCCACGCCTCCCTGCTCACCGCCCGTACCCCCACCGTCGGCACCCTGGACGCTTCCGACCCCCTTCGTATCAGCGTCCCCCGGCTGCCGCGCGACGGCCTGTCCGATGTGCGCGTGCACTGGTACGTCGACGGAGTCGAAGTCCAGAAGGCGGTCGGCCGGCGCTCCGTCACGCCGCGTACGCTGCGGATCAGTCCGGGTACGCACACGGTCACCGCAACGGCCACCGACGACACGTCGGCGCTGCGCGAGCCCGCGGCCCGGCAAGCTGCCTCCACCAGTGTGAGCTGGCAGATTTCCGAGTAGAGCGGTTGCCGTCGGCGATCACACCCCTCAACTGCAGGGGCCTGTTGGACCTGTCGGCGTCGTTCACCGACTGCCGGTCGATGTCCCGCACCGGCCAGCCGGCGCGGGACATCGACCGGCTCACGACGGCATTGCGTTGTTTCTCTGGCAGACCGAGCCACTCAGCGCAGTACGGCCGCCAGCAAGTCGGAACCCAGCGCCGTCAGGTCGGACACATTGAGGACGTAGCGAACATAACGACCGTGTCGCCGGGCCGTGAGCAGCCCCGCCCGGCGCAGGACGGCGAGGTGTCGGGAAACCTCCGGAGGTGAGAGTTCCCAGGCGTGGGCCAGCTCACCGTTGGTGTGCGCGCCGCGGGCCAGGGTGCGCAGCAGCCGCAGCCGTACCGGATGGGCGAGTGCCTCCAGCCGTAGTGTGACCGTCTCCAGCGATACCGGCTCCGCTGGGCTCGGCTCGGCCACCGGGTACTGCATCACCGGCTGCCACTCGGGCGCGAAGACCGCCACCAGGTGCGGGCTGCCGAAGACACTGGGGATGAAGGTGACCCCTGTGCTGTGGGCGGCGGTCGCCTTGTCCTGCAGTTTGTCCACGACGATGCAGTCGCCGTCCGGTGCCAGGGTGACCGCACCGGAGACCGACGCGAGTGCCGCCCCGATGCCCTGGCGCCTCAGCAGGTCGTTCTTGAGGCGCAGGTCGGTGGCGAGCTGCACGGCGACGTCCGTCCAGGCGGCGTCGAAGAAGGCCTCGGCACACTGTTCGAGGGTGCGGCGCACCCGCGCCCGCACGGCGGCCGGGTCCGCGAGCAGACGTTCCGCGAAGGCTTCTTGTTGCGCGCCGCGGGCCTGGGCCAGGTCCAGGGCCCGCTCGCGCGCGGTCGTGTCGGTGAGCGGCGACGGAGCTCCGAAGTGGACCCGGTTGCTGCCGCACGTCGTCACGAGCGCGGCGGCCACATACCTTTCGTCGTCGATCCGGTCCACGTCGTCCAACTCCTCGGCGAGGGTGGGCCGAGGCCGGGCGGGGAGCAGAAAGTCGGCCCGAGAGGAACGCCAGAGGAACTCCGCCTCCCTGAGCCGCTCGGCCAGCTCCGGCCGCAGCCCTGCCCAGACTTCCCCGGCCCAGTCGGCGAGCTGCGGATGATGCCCGGGTTCGGCCAGCACGTGCAGCATCGCGGTCAGCTCGGCCAACGGGGAGGCGGCGAACCGCAGCCGCTCGGACGGCAGGCCGCTGATGTCGATCCTCAACGTCATCCCCGCATCATCACTGACCGGATGGCCGACGACGGCGTCGGTTGACGGTATCCGTCAACCGACGTGGCCGACCCGTCGGCCGCACGCACCGTTTGACGTCATGGCAACCACCATCAAGTCCCAGCCCCGCGCCCTCGTCCGTGCCTCCGGAGGAGCCCGCTATGCCGTCGCCCTGGTCGTGGACGCGCTCGGCACCGGCCTGCTGCGGCCCTTTCTGCTGCTCTACGGGGTGATGGTGCTGAGGCTGTCCGCGCCGACCACCGGCATCGCCATGACGGTCGGCGTCGTCGCGGGCTTGATGTGCATGCCCGCGGTGGGCCGGTGGCTGGACCAAGGCGCACGCAGCACGGTCGTGGCAGCGTCGATGCTGGTGCGGGTGCTGGGTGTGGCGCTGCTGCTGGCCACCCCGGCGGGGCATGTCTGGCCGTTCGCGACGGCGGCGCTCTTCCTCGGCATCGGCAACCAGGCATGGCCGGCCGCCCACGCGGCTCTCGTGGCCACGGTCTCCCACGGCCGGGAACGCGACGCCGCTCTCGCGGCGGGCCGTGCCCTGCGCAACGCCGGTCTGGGCGTGGGCGCGCTCCTCGCCACCGCCTGCCTGGCGGGCGGCACCACCGCGTTGCGGGCGCTGGCAGCCGTCACCGGGCTCGCCTATCTCGCCGCGGCGGCCCTGGCGTGGTCGGTCCACCTGCAGGCGCATCCGGCCGCTGCTCCGGCCAAGGACGGGGACGACGGGCGCGCACCTCGGATGCGCGCGCTGCTGGCCGCGAACGTGGTCTACGTCTTCTGCCTCAACGTCCCCGAGATCGCGCTCCCTCTGGTCCTGGTGACACAGTTGCACGCCTCCCCGGTGTGGTCGGCGGCCGTCTTCGTGGCCAACACGGTGCTGGTGGTCACTCTCCAGGTGCCGGTCACCGTCCTGATGTCCCGCTTCTCCCGGCGGACCGTGCTGGCTCTCGCCGGCGTGGTACTCGCCGCGTCCTACCTCGGCTTCCTCGCGGCCACCTCACTGGGACACGGCTGGGGTGCCCCGGCCGTCGGCGCGGTGTCCGTGGTCTGCACCCTCGGCGAGATCCTCTACGCCGGCAGCGCCACCGCACTCGTCACCGCCCTCGCCCCGGCCCACGCACTGGGACGCGTCCTCGCCCGCTTCCAACTCTCCACCGGCTTCGGCCTCGCCGTCTCCCCGGCGGCCATCACCGCTCTCGCACCCCACGGCCCGACCGCCCTCTGGGGCAGCCTCACCGCCACGACACTCCTGTCCGCCGCCGCCGTCAGCACCGAGCAGGACCAAGGAGCGCGGCTCAGCGGTCGCCGCCGCCGGACGCGAACAGGCTCGTGAACCCGCCCATCGCCTCCGTCGACGGTCTGAGGCGGCGGCGGACTTTCTCCGGCTTCTCGTGTCGGGACTTCGCCATCGGCATCAACAGGGACTGCGCCCTGCTCGCCGAGTCCCCCTACTGCCGCAGACATTGAGGAAGTGCCCCTGTGCTGCTTGGCTGCGCTGGTGACCGGTACCGGACCGGCCGCGGGCGAGGGGCATCCCACGGCTCTCGCCCCGGTTCCTCGGGCTTGCCCCGCCCAGGCTCACATGCCTCTCGTCCGTTTGCGGGCCGCTTCCGCCCACCACCTTGCCGAGACCCGGCCGTTTGGGCTCAACTCGTGCCGATCGCTTGCGGGTAGTCGAAGAAGCCGGTCGGGTCGTATTTCCGCTTCACGTCGACCAGGCGGGGGTAGTTCGTGCCGTAGTAGGCCTCCCGCCAGTTCCTAAGTGTCGGGTCGGGGAAGTTCTGGTATGCCTGTTCGGGCGACTTGCCGGGGAAGATGTCGTCGTAGAACTGCTTGAGCCAGCGGAGGTTGGCGTCGGCGACGTCGGGGCGGTCGTAGTCGGCCCACGAGGTCTCGGCGGCGAAGACGAAGAGGTCGTTTCGGTGTACGAACGCGGTCGCGTTCGACGGCACCTGGTTGATCTCACCGCCGAGGGCGAACATGGCGAACCCGGCTCCGTCCTCGTTGTTGCTGCCAGGCCAGTCCAGCAGGCGCTCGGCAGCCGCGCTGACCTGCTGATCGGTCAGGAGAGTGCGGGAGTCGAGGATCGCTGATTTGGTGGCAAAGCGATCGATCGGTGTGGTGGCGCTCAGCAGTACGCTCGCCTCACCGGGCGTGACCTCACGAACGGACGCGCTGTTGCGAGCGCGTTCCTCGGTCGTGCCGATCTCGAGCAGCGGGTTGAGGATGTCACGCAGTTCCTCGACAGTGCCGTAGAACTGGCCGATGGCGTTGACGTTGGCGTTCGCATGGATCTGTGCCCTGGTCGTCCCGTGGGTGCCGATGCCCAGACGCAGATGGAACCGCCTGTCGCCCACGGTGTCCTGGGCGATGTGCTGCGCGGCGGCGATCACCGGCAGTACGGAGTCCAGGCTCCAGCGGAGCTGGTAGATGCCCACGGTGCCCTCGAACTGCTCGTACTGGAAGGTGAACGAGGTGTGGACACCGAAGTTGTTGCCGGCTCCGCCGCGGCAGGCCCAGAACAAGTCGGGGTGCGTATCCTTGTCGGCCTTGACCGTGCGTCCGTCGGCGAGCACGACGGTCGTGGAAACGAGCCGGTCGCACGTCAGGCCGAACATCTTGTCGCTGAAGCCGATGCCGCCGCCCAGCACCAGCCCTGCGACCCCGACGCTGGGGCAACGACCGGTCGGCACGAACATGCCCTGGTCCTCCAACAGCGGATGCAGGTCGCCATTGGTGACGCCGGCCCCTACGGTGACGGTGCCGGCGTCGTGCACGACCTTCATCGGCCCATAGACCCGAGGGCGGGCACGGCCCGGGATCGGGGTGGAGACGATGCTCCTCATGCGGGCCATGTTCAGCAGCAGACCCGTGGTGGTCGAATACCCGGCGTAGTTGTGTCCCAGCCCGGAGCGCGGTACGGCGGGCAGCCCTGCCGCGCGAGCCCAGCGGATCGCCTCGGACACGTCCCCGGTGGTCGCGCAGGCAACGATGCCGGCGGGCAGAATTCCGGCGTACCTGTGGTTGAACGGCAAGGCCAGCGACACGTATTCAGAGCCATACGGCCGGTAGAGGGTAGCTCCAGGGGACAGCCGTTCAGCCAACCGCTTCCAGTCCCGAGCGCCAACTGGCCCTGCCGCCACAGCTGCCGCCGCATTCTCCGGTGCCTGCAGCCCCAGTGCCCCAACGCCGCCCAGCACGCCGGCCCGCAGCACATCCCGCCTGTCGATCACAGCGACCTACCCTCACGCAGCGGTCGCAGGCTCCCCCTGCGATCCCATCGGCCAGTTCATCGATCGTCGACCGGTGCCATCGCCGCCAGTTGCCCACTCACCAGACGCACCACGCGAAAGGACGAGGGACGCACCGCCAAACAGCCCAGACACATGTCCAGGGCCGTTGTCCGACAACGGCTACGACTACTGCCACCTGCGGCGATGGTTACGCGGCGGTGGCATCATGCCGCGGATCGCCCGCAAGGGTAGGGACTCCAAAAAGCAGCTTGGCCGGTACCGCTGGACCGTCGGCCGTCAACGGCTTCACCATGCGGTACTTGGCAAAGGCGCTGACGGCTATCCCCCACGAGCCCGGATCAGCCCTTCGTTGCCCGGCGTGAGTTGTCTGGGGTACAGAAGCGCCACTGAGATTGATCTCGCGTCGGCCAGGCCCGGTAGCCCATGTGCGGGCGTGGACGACAGTGTCGTCTCACCATTGATGCGGACTGCCCGGTCGCGTCGGCCGCAGCGCGTTGGCGAACACGTAGTCGCCGACGTTGGTACCGATCGCCCTTCCGTCCTCGGCGTCCCAGCGGAAGTGCACGCCCAGCCAGAGGCGGCTGAACTCGCCCTCCTCGGCGACCTGGCTGAAGCTGTCGATCCGGCGGTACGACTCGATGGTGTGCGGGTCCTCGGAGTGTGCGATGAACGAGACGTTGTCACGACCGAAGAAGTGCTTCATCGCGCTTGCCCACGCAGCCGTGAAGTTGGCGTGCCCGGAGGTCCAGGCGACGAAGCACGGGGTGAACGGTGTCCCTGAGCGGTCCGCGCTGAGAGGCTCCCAGGTCGCGTTCGGGCCGCCTGTCGCCTGGATCGCGGACACCGGGCGCCACTCCTTGATCGGGCCGTCGAACTTGGAGTCCCAGGCCGCGATCCCGGCATCCGCCAACGACAGCGCCGACAGCGCGAACAAGTGAGTGGTCTCGTACGTGTCGAGCTTGAACTTCTTGGCGACGATCCCGGTCAGTTCGAGCAGTTGTCCCGGGGGGTGGTAGGTGCCGTTGAGGTCATGGTCCCAGAACCAGCCGATGACGGTCTGCTCGTATGTGCGCTCGGTGGAGTCGACGGCACCGACCCGTCGTACCTCGTCGCGCTGGGCCGCGTACTCCGGGCTGGCCACCAGATCGGCGTAGGAAGTGAAGCCGCGCAGGGTGGGAGGCCGGAACTGCGAGCCGGAGCGGAGCACGAACGGCCGCACCTTGCCCCAGTTCGGGGTCACCGCGTCGCTCGGCTCCTTGCAGGCCCCTTCGTCGGGCGTCGCCTCTTCACCCGTCGGCCGCCAGGCGCCAGGCGTGGTGGTGTCGCCGTGGTAGACCTCGGGGTTGTCCGAACCGTCGCCCGCCCGGGATTTGTTGATCTGTCTCACCACGGGGTTGACCACCAGGCGGTCGAGGGGATCGTAGGAGTGGGGGGAGTGGCCGGTCCGGGACCTGTACTGAGCGTCGATGTACGCCTGATCGCCCGGATACAGCTGCGAGATCATCCGGTACGCCGTGCGGTCGATCAGCCGCTCCTCCTCGTCCGGACTGGGCCGCGAGCGTTTGTCGGCGTACTTCAGTGGCCGGTTGAGGTACGGCTCGTACTTCAGGGTTCCGTACGTGTACTGATAGGCGCTCTCGGCGTTGTAGATCGCCGCGAAGACCATGGCCCCCGACCTGGAGAGTTTGCCGGGCGAGGCGTCCCAGCCCCGCGCATTGCGGAACGTCTGGAGCAGGACCTTGTTCCAGTACTGCGTCGGATCGTCTTTGTGCCCTGTCGCGGCGGCGGCCTGTGGCGCACCGGCCGCCACCGGACTCAGCCCGGCGAGCAGGGCACCGGCCACGGCGGCGGCCCGTAGCCGGCCCAGGCGTCCGCCAGCGCGGGGCTTCAAGCGTGGGAGCACAGACTTCGCGGTCCGCCGACGGCCATGATCGGGCTTGGGAGGCACGGAATTCCTTTCGACGTCGCTGATCAGCAGCGGCAGCGTAAGGTCGGAAATGCGCAAACGAAGATCAGCCACGCCGGTACGCCGCTCGTCTTATATGAATTCGGGATTTACAAGGAAATACCCATCCGGTCATGATTGACAGCCACGCCGAGCTGTTATCGCCCGGGGGCGGAGGTCTCACTCGTGTGAGCGATTTCCCAATCCACCGAAAGGTGCCCGTCCGACACCGACTCCGCGGAGAGTGCGTGCTCGCCCGGAAAGTCAGCCCGCCATGCGGCCGTTCTCCAAGAGGTGGATCGCCTCGGGTCCACCGCGAGCAGCCGCCCGAGCTCGCGGTCGCGGCCGAATCTCTTCGGCCGTCTGGCGGCGAGCACCCCGGGCGCGGGGTCTCCCCGTTGTCGGACTTGATGGTGCCGCCCGGAGCGTCTGTCGTCGATCGGCCGTCTCCTGGCCCATATCGGCGGTCGGACGGACTTTCTCGTTCCTTGGCGACAGTGACTCCATCACCCCCTGCTCGTCCGTGAGATCTCTGCGCGCCACAAAGCGCCGCCCCGGGGCGGGGGGCTACGGCATCAGGCGCTGGGCGCGGTTGCGAGCGTGTCGAGACGCTCCACCGTGACCGCCCTTGCTACTGTCCGCTTCGCCTAAATCATCCGCAAAAGACCGATTCGCGATTGCTTGCGGTCGAGAGGACATGGACCATGAACGACTTTTCCCGTCGCGGACTGCTCAAGGCGACCGCGGCCGCCGGCGCCGGCGCTGTCGTCGTGCCGGGCATTACGGCCGTAGAGGCCCCGAACGCGAGCGCCGTGAGCACAGGGCCCGAGCACGGGAAATGCGCACCGGCGGAACTGACCGGCCGCATCGTCCGCCCCGAGGACTCCGGCTACACGGACGCGCGCCTCGGCTGGGACCAGCTCTTCTCCCACTATCCGCTGGTCATCGTCTTCGCCCAGAACACCCAGGATGTGGTCAACGCCCTGACGTGGGCGCGGCAGAACGACGTGGCGGTGCGGGTGCGCAGCGGCCGCCACGCCCTTGAGGGCTGGTCGAACGTGGACAACGGCCTCGTGATCGACATCAGCGAGTTGAAGTCGGTCGACATCGACGACGACGCGCGTATCGCGAGGGTCGGCGCCGGGCTCAACCAGGAAGAAGCGGTGACCACGCTCGCGAAGCAGAACTTCGCGGTGACCACCGGAACGGAGGGCAGCGTAGGCCTGTCCGGTGCGACGCTCGGCGGCGGGTTCGGCTTCCTCACCCGCTGGCTCGGCATGGCCTGCGACAGCCTGGTGGGGGCCGAGATCGTCGTCCCGTCGGGTACCGAGTGCGCCAAGGCGATCCAGGTGGACCTGCACAACCACTCGGACCTGCTCTGGGCGCTGCGCGGCGCAGGGAACGGCAACTTCGGCATCGTCACGTCGCTGACCTACAAATTGGCTCCGCTGAAGAGCGTCACCTATCTCCAGGCGACGTGGCAGGGCATCGACAACCTCCGCGCCATCTTCGAGGCGTATCAGCGTACGGCGCCGACCACCGACGCCCGCCTCGGAACCCAGCTCGAAATCCACCGGAACCAGATCTTCCTGTTCGGGGTTCTTCCCGAAGGAACGCCGGAGGAGACGAAGAGGTTGCTGGACCCGATCCTGTCGATCGACAGCCCGGACATCACTACGCAGGTCGGTAACTGGGGCGACGTGTACGCGGGATTCCAGATCCCGATCGAGCTCGAACCGGCGAACTGGAAGTTCCACTCGCAGTTCTCCAGCAAGCCGTTCCCGGGCGACGCGATCGACATCGTCGACTCGTTCATCAAGAGCGCCCCGACGGATGACAGCAACTACTTCGTCCAGGCTTTCGGCGGGAACGTCAGGAGGAGCCCCCGCGGCGGCACCGCGTTCCCGCACCGCGACACGCTCTTCTACGCCGAACCCGGCGTCGGCTGGGGAAAGCGCAGCGACCAGCCCGGCGTCTGCGACCCGCTCACCTCGCAGTGCCAGGCCTGGATCGCCGAGTTCAGCCAGGCCCTGCGGACCTACGTGGACGGCGCCTACGTCAACGTGCCGAACATCGCGCAGCAGGACTGGGAAACCGCCTACTGGGGTGGCAACTTCGACCGGCTCCGCAGGATCAAGGCGAAGTACGACCCCCACAACGTCTTCCAGTACGAGCAGAGCGTCCCACCCGCGGTCTGCTGACCGAGCACGGCCCGAGGCCCCTCCCGACCCTTCGGTTCCCGTAGTCGTCGCAACACCCCAGATGAAGGGGTGGGATGGACTTCGAGATTGGGGAGATCCGGGAGGCCAGGGGCGGAAAGAGGCTGGTCCGAGGGCGGACCGCATACTTCCAGCAGAGCTATAGCACGCGAGAAGCCGCGCGGATCGTCGGTATCAACCTGCGCACCGGCAAGCGGTGGCGCGACGGCCGGCACTCCCCGCCCGGTGGCGGCCGATTCCTCTGTTGCCATCGTCGAGGAACCGGCTCCCGCATCTCGCTACCTGATTGCGCCCGAGCACATCCATATCGCCAACCGGATACGCGAGAAGGCGTCGGTACGACAGATCGCGATGCCTACAAGCATGTCGCAGGCGCACGTCACCGGAGGAAGGAACGGGCACGGGCGCACGACTGACGGACGGCTGGATCTGGGGCTGCGGCAACCCAAGGAGTTGGGCGGGGACGGTGAGGGCGTCAACCCCGAACAGCTCTTCGCGATCGGTTACGCCGCCTGCTTCGGTACGACGCTCGCCCTGGCCGGCCGGAGCAGCAAGTCACAAGCGGACGACGCGGTGATCGACTCGCACGTCTCGCTGATCCCCGTCGAGGGCGGCCGCTTCGAGCTCGGCGTCGAGTTGCACATCTCATTGCCCTCGGTCACCGACGAGCAGGCGGTCGAACTGGTCAGAACGGCCCACCAGGTCTGTCCGTGCTCCCGAGCCACGCGTGACAACATCGGCGTGACACTGATCGTCAACGGAACCCGCCTGTGACATCGGCCCGTTCCCCCAGTACTCCAGCCGGACTTCTGCATTCTTTCTGGTCAATAGCTGGTGGTGGGGAATGTAACCGGGGCTCGGCGTTTGTGGGACGGTCTTGGTACGGCCGTCCCACAAACGTGTTGCCGACGCTTCGGCAGGCTGGCATCCGCAGCTGCCGTGGCCAACTCGTCACCGGCGAACTCCCTACTGCGGGCAGGCGGGCGGCACCCAGCGGCAGCGGGAGAACAGGTACTGCAGGCCATGTGGTGTGGCCGGCCTACTCGGCGAGCCGCCAGTTCGTCGGCACGTTGTGCATCACGGCACCGAACTACTCGCGGCGTTCTCATTCCATGCGGCGCGGGCACACGCTCGCGGGACGGCTGGACCACGGCCGCCCCACCCACGCCACTCCCCCGCTGCCCATCACGGGGCACACTGGCCGACATGCCTCTATCACTGCACCACATCGTCATCGACGCCCACGACCTGCCCGCCCTGGCCCGGTTCTGGGCTGAGGTACTGGGTTGGCGGATCCTGTCCGAGCGGGAGCGGGAGGTCGTGGTCGGGCCGGACGAGAACGCACCGGTCGGCATCTGCTTCATGCCGGTGACCGAGCACAAGGTCGTCAAGAACCGCCTGCACCTCGATCTGACGACCGCCTCGGATGACCGGGAGGCCGAGATCGAGCGCATCCTCGCACTCGGCGCCCGCAAGGTGGACGTAGGGCAGAGCGGCAACGAATCATGGACCGTGCTGGCCGATCCGGAAGGCAACGAGTTCTGCGTAGTTCGTTCGAAGCAGACCCTTGTGGGCTAGCACTTGTTCGAGGCCATCAGGCTGCGAGGTGGAACTTGCTGGTCAACCCACCGCCCGAGCGACCCAGCGCCGCCGCGCTGAGCTGGGCCCGGCGGGCCGACGTCGCGCCACTGACCAAAGCGGTCGTAGAACGTCTGCCAGGCCCCGAACTCCTCGGGCATCTCCCGCCATTGGCCGCCAGTACGGAACCACCAGATAACGCCCTCGAACTGTTCGCGCCGGCACTGCGGGAACGGGCCGTACCGTCCGATCGGCAGGAACGGCTCTGTCAGTTCCCACTCACCATTGCTCAGTTCACGTCGCGTCATCGCAGCGTTCTGCCAGCCCGGCGTGACCTTCGGGTCCGAAACAGACCGCACTGATCACGACGCCCCGGCAGCAAAGGGTCAGCCTTTGCTGCCGGGGCCGGGTCCGTCTGTCGTATCAACTGCCGCCTGGGGGTTACTGTGCGGTGACGTCCGAGGCGTACACCAGGGCGGTGCGGTGGTTGTACTGGATGGTGTACATGCTCTTCCCGCCCGTGACGACTCTTCCGGTGGAGGGGAAGTAGTCGTCGGTGGGGGCGGGTGCGGCGGTGGCGACGTACGCCTGGCCGGCGGGGACGCTGTAGAAGCTCAGGGGGGCCTGAGTGGAGGGGGAGAGCCCGGCAGGGTACTCGTTCGCGTCCGGGTAGCTCGATCCATACACCGCCACTGGTGAGGTGCCGGCGGCGCTGACCAGCGTCACATCGTGGGCAGGTGTGGTGTTGCAGCCGTGCGGATTGAAGAACCAGACTTTCGTGCCGCTGTACCAGATGGCCGTCCAGTCGTCCTGGCGGTCGGCAACGACGAACTGCTGCCCAGCCGCCACGGTGCTGCCCCAGTCGTTGATACGGTCCGTGCCGACGCCGTCCGGATGAACTGCCTGGTCACCGAAGAGCGGCGCGGTGGCGCTGGGCGCGGTGCGCAGGTAGACGAAGTTCGAGGGCTGGGTCCGCTCGGTGCACTCGGGTGTGGCGCCGGTGGGGTCGTCGGACGGGCAGACCTGCACGGTCTGCTGGTTGCGGTCGTAACCAGGGCTGATGGTGAGTGCAGAGCCGACGGGGCCCACGCCGTGCCGGCCGCTCGCCGGGGCGTGCAGCAGCCGCATGAAGCGCTCCCAGTCCCAGGACGGGCCGGGGTCCCAGTGCATGCCGGAGATCAAGGCGGATTTGGGTCCGGGCACGTTGTCGTGGCCGATGATGTGCTGCCGGTCCAGCGGGATACCGAAGCGCTCGGCCAGGTACCGGACGAGTTCCGCGCTCGTCTCGTACTGGGTCTGGGTGTACCAAGTGCCGCCGGCGGCGGCGTAGCCCTCGTGCTCGATGCCGAGCGAGTGCAGGTTGGTCGAGTAGTTGCCCGCCTGGAAGGAGATGTCCTTGGTGGGCACCATCTGTGTCACGGCGCCGTCCGAGGAGCGGATGACGTAGTGGGCCGATCCGCCGCCCGGCTTCTGGAAGGTGTTCAGGGCGGCGTCGTAGGACGACTCGGTGTCGTGGATGACGATGGTGTCGATCCTGATCCCGTTGGCGGGACGGTTGGACACCTGGCCGTTGGCCGGCGCGGCGGGCAGGAAGGTGCAGTTGATGGTGGCGGGGCACTCGGTGCCGTCCACCGCGGCCGTCGTCTTCAGGTGCAGCGCGGACAGTTGTCTGGTCGCCGGGCGGATGCCCGGGGTGGGCGGCAGGCTGATGTGCTGTCCGTCCCGGGTGATCTCCTGCGCGCCGTTTTCGATGGTGTCGAAGACCCGGTCGGCGAAAGCACTTGCCGCACGCTGCTCGGTGGAGCCGCTGTAACGGGCGACGGCTGCGTACCACTTGCCCGGGTCCTTCGGGGTGCCGCCGACCGTGCTCTTCGCGTAGGAGGCCAGGAGGGCGGCACCTGCGCGGATGTTGGCGCCCTCGTCCGTGCGCAGTCGCTTCGCGGGCAGACCTGTCAGTCCGGCGGCGGCCTGGAGAGTATGCAGGGGCGGAGCGGAGGCCATTTTGGCCAGGTCGGCGCGGCCGACCGCGCCCGCGTCGCCCGCGGCCAGCATCTTCGCCGTCACGTCCGTCAGATGCATGGGCCCGTAGCCGCCGCTGGTGCTGCGTTCGCCGGCATGGGCGTCCCAGGCGGACTCGTGATAGGCCACGGCGAGCAGGACGGGCAGCGGGACGTCGTACTCCGCCGCGGCCTGCTCGAAGATGTGCTGACGGCTGTCGGCCGCCGTCCGATGTCCGGCCGTTCGATGTGCCGTCGCCTCGGCGGACGACGGGGCGGCCGCGATCCCCGCGGTTGCCAGCACACCTGCCGCGAGGGTCAGTGACAGCCGCCGGTGCGGCTTGCGTTCATGCACGTGTAGGTACCTGACTTTCCTGCACTGATTCCGGTCTCCATGAGCCACCGCCGTGGTGCTCCGCGGCCGAAATGCGGCCCAGGAGCACCCAGTTGCGTACGCGGTGATCTGTACATGAAGTGATGGCGATCAAGCGTGCCGGGTTCCCGCTCGCGGACCTCATGTATGCCCGGTCGACTGGCGCGTGTGTTCGGGGTGTCGAAGTCTGCTGCCACCTGAGTTTCTGCCCCTGCTCGACGGCCAGGTGCAGTTGTTGGTGGTCGGGCCGCCGCGCGAGCAACCGGCGGCGTCCGGACCGGTGTCCGGCGCGGCTGAGCTCCCACCCCATTCGGCGCACAGAGTGTCCATGTGCCCAACTGAGAGCGGTGATGACGTCACCCCATCAGTACAAGTGTAACCATCAAGTGGCCACACCAGCACGGAAGTTCGCTCTACGAGGCAACTGGGCACCGCCTGCGCCCCGCGTATGCAACCCGGTGACGGCAACGTGGCGTCGCCGAACGTACCCGCCCTCCTCGGCCTGGACGGAGCGCCGGACAGCCTGCGGCGCGCGAGCGCGTTGTGCCTCTCCCCCCGTCGAGCTGCCCGGCAAAAAGGTTGCGCTGCGCTGCAACCTGCCTCTGAGCCCGTACGTACTAGAGGCGATACTGCACCTCACCCGGGGAATCGCATGCACTTGGACCGTTCGGCCGGTCGGACCGCCAGCCGATTCGGCGCTGGTCTCTTGGCCTACGCGGCCCAGTTCTCGGCCGCCGGCGCTTCGGCCGACGCGGGTTCCGGCGTCAGGGCGGCCGCTGACAGGCCGGATGCCCGCACCTCCACCGCGGCGGCCGAGAAGTTCGCGAACGGGCACACCGACAGAGCGGGAAGGGCGTCCGGCATAGGCCCGGCTTCGTCGGTGCCGGAGCCCTCCGTGCTCGCGCCGGCGCGGGTGAACGTATCCGACGGGCAGAGGGTCGGTGTGGGGATGCCGATATCGGTCACCTTCGCCCGGGCGGTCCCCGTCACCGAGCGCAAGGCCTTTCGTTGACCCATTGCCCCCACTCCTGAAAGTTTCGAGCCCCGATGAGCGAACGAACTGCCAAGACTCCCGAGAGCCCCTTCCTTCCGGGTAGCCGACGTCGGCACCGCAGGCCCAGTCAGAATGGCGCGGGAACCGGCCTGCGCCGGGCTCTCGTTCTCGCCATGGCCGTGCCCGTGGCGTCCGCCGCCCTGGCCGGTCCGTCCGCCTTCGCCGCCCAAAAGGGTGCCGGCTCGACGGCCAAGACCCACGACCTGGACACCGACGACCAGCAGATGGCCAAGAACCTGGAGACCCGGGCTCTCGATCGGCGGCTGGGCTCGAACGTGAGCGGCGTGGTCCTCAATGCGGATTCGAACACCACCGTCTGGGGCCACCACGCCTCCACCGCGCTGATGCCGGCGTCCAACGCCAAGCTCGCCACTTCGACCGCCGCCCTGACCGTGCTCGGCTCGCAGCACCGGTTCACCACGAAAGTCGTCTACGGCGATGGCACCCTGACCCTCATCGGGGGCGGCGACCGCACCCTGACCATCGCCGACCTCGCAGGTATGGCGAAGACCGCCATCGCCGGGCTCAAGGCTGCGGGCCGGACCACCGTGAAGGTCACCGTCGACGACAGCCTGTTTCCGAAGCCGACCCTGGCCAAGGGCTGGAACGACGGCTACTACCCCGACACCGTCGCCCCGATCCGCGCGCTGGTCGTCGACGGGCGCGGCGTCCAGGACACCTCCATCGACGCCGGGCAGGTCTTCGCCAGGCAACTCGCCGCGGGCGGCGTCACGGTCACCGGCGACGTCACCCGCGCCACCGCACGCCCGACGGACGTACCGGTGGCCCAGCACAAGTCCGCGCCGCTGTCGGGCATCGTCCGCACGATGCTCAAACACAGCGACAACAACATCGCCGAAACCCTGCTGCGGATGACCGCCCTGGCCGCCGGCCGCCCGGCCACATTCGAGGGCGGCACCGAGGTCGTGCGCCATGTGCTGAGCCGGGTGTACGGCGTCTCGCTCGCCAACTTCGAACTCTACGACGGCAGCGGCCTGTCCCGGGCCGACCGCATCCCGGCCGCCACCCTCGCGCAGATCCTCGAACTGCTCACGCGGCCCAGCTACGCGCCCACCCTCGGCTCCATCCTCGACGGCCTGCCCGTCTCCGGCGAGGCCGGCAGTACGCTCGGCCCGGAGTACGGCCGCTTCGACGACGCCAAGTCCAAGTGCGCGGTCGGCAAGGTCCACGCGAAGACCGGCACCCTCACCGGCGCCATCGCGCTGAGCGGTCTGACACAGGGCAAGGACGGCAAGTGGAAGGTGTTCTCCTTCGTCGAGAACGGCGCCACGACCGACCCGAACGCCATCAAGGACGCCATGGACGGCCTCGCGGCGACCGTCAACGGCTGCTACGCGTAGGGGATTCAGCCTCGGGACTGGTGGGCTCCGGCATGCGACTGTCCCCAGATTCCCGTGGAACGCGGCCCGTTCGTAACCGTTTGCGAGCCGCGGGGGCGAAGCGTCGGCCGGCCCCGGCGAGCGGACGGTGCCGACGCTCCTTCGTCGCCCGGAGGACTGACTCAGGGGCCGACCGGCCGCCCTGTTCCGCGGCAGGGCGCGGGACGTAGACGGGCACGTGGCCCCCTCCACCGAGTGGTGCATTCGGCGCCTGACGGCCAGGCCTCGGCGAGCTTCCAGCCGGACTCCAGGGTGAGCTGTAGGCCGGTCAGCGGTGCGCAACTGGTGGGAGGCGCAGGCAGTGAAGGCACGTTTTGCGCCACAGAAGGTGGGACAAAATACGCAAAACCCTTCCAAGGGAGTTACATACCCCACTCCTCAGCCAACCACTGAACACTCGATCGACCTGCCCCGTTGACCCCAGTAACCGGTAACCCGCCTACAGACCGGTGAGTGAGGTTCGCACATGGCAAAGATCGCCCCGAAAGAAGCCGAGCGGCGTCTCCCGACCGCTGACTGCGGACCGTCCTGGGCATGTGTTCCCTCCCATCGGCAGGAGGACTGAGCGGTCGCGTCATGGACTACTGCATCCCGTGCAGCCGCACACTCAACAGCGCCGTAACGTGCCCGGAGTGCGGAGCATACGACTCCGACATGGCAGAGCTGAGCAATCACACAGGCGGTGCTCCCCGAGACGACACCGCGATCGCGAAGGTCCACGTCCCCGAGGGACTGCCCCCCTTCGACTCAGCCGGCGATCCCGGATCGGCCCCTCCCGCACCCGACCTGTCGGCAGCCCGCAATCGTCCGCCGCGGTTGAAGAAGTACGCCGTCCGGTCTCTTGCCGCAGCCGCCTTCACCATTCTCGGCGGCCTGGCCACCGCATCGGTGCTTCCCCAGTCCACAGCCCCACGAGCCGCGTCGATCCCGGAAGGTCCATCCCCCGACGAGCTCCAGGGCCCGGTCTCCGATTCACCCACCTCGCTGGAGCGTGTGACCACGCACCCCGCCCGGAAAGGCGTCCAGGACCGAAACAGTGACGGCATCCGCCGCCCTGTGCCGACGCCAACTCGCAGCGAACCGCCGACCTCCCGGCCTCCTTCCACCACCAGTGCGCCGCCGCGCGTGAAGCCCAGGCCGACCCCCCGACCCTCCAGCAGCGGCCACCCCAACTCCTCCAAGCCGACGGCAACCGCTTCCGCAAGGCCCTCCGCCAGTCCTTCCAGCAGCATCAGCCCCTCTCCTACCAGCAGTCGTTCACCGAGCGGAGGAGAAACCGCCGGCTGAACACGGGCCGGGCAGCCCCGGCGTCAATACCGCTGGGAGTGAGGGCGGCAGGGCGGCCGTCAGCAAAGCCTGCGGTAGGGCACTTCGGGGGGCGTCTGATGCCATTCCCGTGCCGAAGGGCCACCGTCGGCCGTGTGCACATCGCCGCCGCCCCCGCCTTCGGTGACTCCTGCTAGGCCTGGGACGAGACGTGGTCCCTCGCCACGTACAAAGTGTCCGCGCCGGTGGCGAACTCCAGGGCCGTTTCAGTGGAGTTGGGGTGCCCCCAGCAGCATGTCGAGGTCACACACCTGTGCCCGCCGGTGGTGCCCTTTCGCATCGGTCAGTTCCACACGAGAGCCATAGTCGTGCGCTGTGGGGTGCGGGGGCCGTACGTCGACGCGAGGGTTGTATTCGGCCATGACCTCACAGGACCCGGACGGCGACCCGATCGCGTCATAGAAGACCGGGATCGCGATGCTGTGGCCCGCCTTCAGCAGCAAATGGACCGGCGCAGACTCCTTCGGCTTGGAGTCGGCCGACGGCCCCTTGCCGACATGCACACTGAGCTCCGGGTATCCGTCGAAGGCGCAAGGCTTCGATCCCATGTGCGCGGCGCTGAGCGTCGCCGTCGGCGTGTTGTGCGGCTTGCCCGGGAGAAGGGTCATCTTCCAGCTCAACTGGGACGTTCCGCATGCGGCAATCCGGGCGTCCGAGACGCTGTCACTCTGTCCGCAGGCAGCGGCACTCAGCATGACCAGACCAACCGCGTAGACCGCCGCTGTCCCACGTGACATGAGAACTCCCCTGGATGACGTCACTCTCGCGGGGCCGAGTGCCGCCGCTCCTGCCTCACCGGCCGACTAGATGCGGGCGGCCGCGCCGAGGTTCCACCCGTACGGAGCCCAGATCTCCGAGGCCCGGCCGCTCCAACTCGATCCGGGCCACGCGAACTTCGGCCTCGATCCGGTCAACCACCACGCTCCCGCGCGGGGACGTACCAGAGGTCGCTGTTGGCTCCGGTGACGACGGCGACGCGGCCGGTCTGGGCGGTGATCGTGAGCGATCTGGCCGGAGAGGAGCCGAGTCCTGCCGATGAGGCTGGTGTGGAAAACCTGGCCACAGGGTGCCGCAGCCGTCACACGGCGTCCGCGATCACATCTCGGAGATCGGTGCCTCGTGGCGTCGTCTGCGAGCAAGGTACGGAATCCGATGACTTCAAGGCGCAGGATGTCGCAGTTCCGCAAGCGCGGCGAACCAGCGTAGAACCAGGGAGAAGGCCCAGGCTGCCAGGAACAGGGCGGTGGCTATGCCGACGGTCCACCAGCGCAGGTCCCCGTCGACGGCGAGATCCTTGCCCACTCCCGGGTGCACGCTGTTCAGCAGGACGTGGAAGAAGAAGGTCAGGCCGGTCAGGTAGAGGGCGAACCAGGCGAACTTGTTCCAGTCCTTGAGGTGTTGCCCGTCCATGCCGGGCAGCGGGAGCAGGCCGAACACCACCACCTCGACGCCGCCGACCACCGCCAGGCCCAGGGTGTAGGCGATCGCATAGCGCAGGCTGCCGGGCGAATCGTGGTGCCTCTGGACCGCCTGCACCACAGGCGCGCCCAGCACCCAGACGAGCACCGAGGCGGCGAGCACGCAGATCCCGCCGATCAGAACCGCCTGGCCCCTCGGCATGACGTCGTCGGGGTCGGAGCGTCGGGCGCCGGACACCATGTAGACGGCGACGAGGCCGTACACGTACGGGACCGGGAACTCCAGTAACCGGGACATCAGCGCCATCAGGGCCGCCAGCAGCAGCCCGGCGGGGACCACCCGCAACTCCGTGCGGATCCCGCCCCGACGTGGGTGGCGCAGGGAGTCCTTGGTCTTCTCATAGGTCACCAGGACCATCACGATGCCCGCGACGGCGCCCACGGTCCTGACCGTAGTCGAAGTGCTCAGGCCGGTCCTCGCGTCGGACCAGACGGCCAGCGTGCCGCCAACGAGCGCGAAACCACACATCCTGGCCCAGCCGGGCAGCCTCGGCGGCCGCGCCTGCTGCCGTTCCCGGACCCGAGCCCACCAGCGGCCTATCGCGTTGTCGGCCAACTGATTGGGGAAGGCCCGTTCCAGGAGGAGTATCAGCAGCAGGAACCAGGCGGCCATCGCCACCGACCCTGCCAGATCCTTCAATGCCCACGAGACGTCGGCGGGGGTGCGCAGGGCCTCGACGAGGTCGCGTGCCGGACTCGTTTCCCGAGGGTCGTGCGGGTTGCTACTCGGCGACGGGCTCGGGGCGGCGCTGCGGTCCGGGTCGGCGCCGGCTGTCGGGTCCGGAGTGCCGCTGTTCTCACCCGTGCTGCTGCCCGAGGGCAATGGGGTGATCCGGCCCGTCTGCCCCTCCGGGTGGCTGTGGAATCCCAGGGGCAGCTCGAAGAGCGTCAGCCCGTCCGTGGTCGGCAGAGTGATCTCACCGGCCTTCTCCCGGTCCCGGCCCACACAGTCCAGGTCCACTTCCAGACGACCCGTCAGATCGCTCGGAATGTGGCCATGGAGGTCGATGAACTCCCAAAGCCCCGCCCCCGCGTCACCCTCGGTCGAGCCCTCGTCCAGCCAGGTGTTCAGGCGGCGGCCGCCGATGACGATGGAGCCCCGGGTGCACGCCGTCGGGTAGTCGGTCAGGTGGATGGTGACGTCGTGGGTGTCCTCCGGTGAGGGTGTGACCGACGGAGGGTTCACGGTGAAGGTCTTCGAGTCCTGGACGTCCTGCGGGCTCTGGCAGCTCGCGGCCACCTCGTGCCCGCCTTCCGTGGCGGAGGACGGGACCGGCAGCGTGGCGGTGAGACTCCCGTCCGCGTCGGGCGTCGCGGTGGTGGCGGGTTCGCCGTCCCAGAGCACGTCCACTCCCGCTCCCTCGTCACACAGGAATCCCTCACCGTGAACGACCGAATTCGTCCCCGGGTCCCCGAAGTCCGGTTCCAGGGAGACCTGCGGGTCGGGGGCCCTCGGCGACAGCACCTCGAAAGTGGCCTCGGCGCCGGACGCGTCGTCCGTGGCCGAGCACTGGGCCTGTATGTGGTACGTCCCGGGCACGGTGTCCGCCGGCACGGTGACGTCCTGCGTGAAGCTCCCGTCGTCGCCGACGGTCAGGCTCAGCGGTTCCTGCCCCTCCACCTCGAAGGTCAGCGGGCCCGCCGACTCCGGCCCGTCCGAGCAGTCGAAGCCCGTGCCGGTCATGGTGAACGACGTGGGCGCGTAGACCTGCTGGCTCTCCGGGGTCAGCGAACGGTCGGCAGGCGGGGGCGAAGGCGTGTCGTCGTCCGTCTCGGGGTCCGTCGGTTCCGGGTCGGGCTGCGGACCCGAAGGGACCACCATGGCCGACGGATCCGGCGTATCCACACGGACGCCGGACGCCGCCCGTGCGCCACCCTTCGCCGCGGCCGCGGACGGCACCGCCGCCATCGTCGTCAGCAGCAGTGCCGCCATGACCGCGCCCCACAGCCTCCGCCCACGTGCTGATCCGGCCCGCCCCATGACCGTACCCCCTCACGTCCGCACGGCTTCCCCACGCCGCGCCCCCTCGGCTCCACAACGTCAGACGAACGGGCAGCCCTCGGCCGTTTCCGGCCGTGGGGGCGCATCATGGTGCGCTCCCCCGTCCAAAACACCCGCGCGCCCTCGGTGGTGCGCCCCCCGGATCCGGCCCTCACCGCCCCAACGCTCCGAGACGAAAGCGCCCCCTACCATCGCTAGCTCCCTTGATGACCTGTACCAGTGAAACGGGCTCTGCCCTGTCGGTCGGCTCGGCTAGGTTCACGACATGGACACCGCGTCTCTTCTTCCTTACCTGCAGCGTGAGTTGGACTCTTCCCGAACCTGCCTCGATGGCGATCTGTCCGTACGAGTCGAGCACTGCGGCGAATGGACGCTGCGCGAATTGTCGGAGCATCTGGGCGCCTCGAACCTCTGGGCGGCCGCCGCCGTCACCGAAGGGCATGGGGGCTTCGAACCGCCTGCCGCACCACAGGAGCAGGGGGCGCTGATGAGGTGGTCTACGAGGCGTCCGAGACCCTGCTGAAGGCACTGGACACGGATCCCTCCGCTCCCGAGTGGACGTTCCACCCACCGCACACGGTCGGCTTCTGGCAACGACGCCGCTGCCTGGAGGCACTCGTCCACCGGTGGGACGCCGAGCGCGCGCTGGGCACACCGCGGCCGCTCGACGCCCAACTCGCGGGCGAGGGCGTGGCCGAGGTCTTCGACACGATGGCGCCCCGGCAGGCGGAACGGGGCCGCGCACAGCCACCCCGGCACGCCCTACGGTTCGAGGCGACCGACACCGGCGCCTCGTGGACGTACGGCCCCGGAACGCCGGTGGTCACGCTCGCCGCCCGAGCGGAGAACCTGTTGCTTCTGCCGTGGGGGCGACTGCCGGCTGACGATGGGCCTTTCGTCTGGAACGGCGGCTGGAAGGCCGCACGACGGATCCTGGAAGGCCCCTTGACCGCTTGACCGGTATCAATGCCCGTCACGGCAATGTGCCGAACGGCCGTAGTGCCGGGCGCGTACGCTGAGTACAACGAGACCGTACTGTGCACCGCGGACGCCGTCCTCGAGAGTGCGTGCCGTCCGAGATGAGGGGCCGGCGACGCTTCCGCGCTTCAACCCCGATGACGACGCCGACCCACTGCCGGTGCCCGTGACGTCCGCGAGGAACAACCGGAGCCGGTCGTACGACACCTGCTGCGATGCTTCACCTGAACCGTCGACGTGCCCGGAAAGGGACCGCACCGTGCCGCACATGCTGAACCTATGGCGTCAGCAGCTGGGAAAGATGCCGGTTTCGGTCTGGCAACGCACCGAGCTCCAGGTGCTGATCCCGCGGACAACGGGCTCACCCACCTGCCCACCGAGATCGGAGGGCTGCCACGGTTGACCACCCTGGATCTGGGCCACAACCGCCTCCGGTCACTGCCCGACGAACTCGGCGACCTGACCAACCTCAACGACTGCCTCTACCTGCACGACAACAACCTGACCGAGATCCCCGACGCCCTCAGAAACCTGACACGGCTGCGCTACCTCAACGTCGGCGAGAACAAACTCAGTCGTAGAACTACCGGTACTCGACCAACCATCGGTCGTCATCGACGGCGACACCGACTGGTCGTCGCCGTCGGCCGGCCGGTCACGGACAGTCGCAACGATCGCTTCTCCGGCCCGGAGAATGGTCAGTCGATACAGAACTCGTTGCCCTCGATGTCCAGCATCGGGATGCACGCATCATTGCCGTCATACAGCGTTCGCACATGTACCGCGCCCAGCGGAACGAGTCGTGCGCACTCGGCCTCGAGTGCGGCGAGCCGCTCCTCACCCACCAGTCCGGTGCCGACCCGCACATCAAGATGCACCCGGTTCTTGACGGCCTTCCCCTCGGGGACGCGCTGGAAGTACAGCCGCGGGCCCACACCTGAGGGATCGCTGCAGGCGAACCATGAATCCCGCTGCTCAGGTGGCTGCGAGCGCTTGAAATCGTCCCAAGTGGCAAACCCCTCCGGTGGCGGCGGTACGACGTACCCCAACACCTCGCACCAGAAGCGAGCGAGGCGCTCAGGTTCCGCACAGTCAAAGGTGACTTGGAACTTCTTGATCGATGACATCGGCGCACCATACCAAGGGACTCCGCCCGCAACCCCGTTCAGAGAGCGATCCGGCCTGCGGGCTCAGCCGTAATTTCGCCTTCTCGTCATCTCCAGGCCGCCGTTGAGGCCATGTCGCGCTCGCCGAGGACCCAGTTCACTGGAGCGCCCCCCCTCAACCGGACCTGAAAGAGGGACGCATGTCGAGTCGTATGCCAAAGCGTGGGCTCATCACGCTCGTTGCCGTCGGCCTTGCCTCATCCGTGATGTCGACCGCCACTGCCTCGACGGCCGACGGCCCACTGACGCTCGCCGTGTTCGGGGACTCCCCGTACGGCAAGTCGGCGTACGCGCCCGCGGGCCAGATCGCCGACACCTCGCAGTACCAGAAGACCCCGGCGTTCATCGGCACCATCAACGGCGATCCGACGATCAGCGACGTCATCCACGTCGGCGACATCCACTCGGGCAAGGAGTTCTGCACCGAGGACTACGACGCCTCGATCGCATCCGCGTGGCAGTCCTTCACCAAGCCGCTCATCTACACGCCGGGCGACAACGAGTGGGCCGACTGCCACAAGGCATCCAGCCTCACCTCACCTGGGCAAGGCGGCGGCTTCTACGACCCGGCCTCCGGCGCGATCAACTACATCGGCACCAGCGGACTGTCGACCAACACAGCGGACTGCATCAGCTACCACTGCGGCAACCCGGTCGACAACCTCGCCAAGGTCCGGCAGAACTTCTTCGCCCGGCCCGGCCACACCCTCGGAAGCGGGACACTGGACGTGGTCTCTCAGGCCACCGCCTACGACCCGAGCCACCCGAGCGACGCGCAGTACGTCGAGAACGTGATGTGGGCGCAGAACGACATCGTCTTCGTGACCGTCAACGTGCCGGGTGGCTCGAACAATGACGCCGACCCCTGGTACAAGGAGCCGACCGCGACTCAGGCGCAGACCGGCGAGCGGGCCAACCGGACCGCGGCCGACGTCCGCTGGCTCGATACCGCCTTCGCCGACGCGCGGGCCAGGCACGCCAAGGCGGTGGTGATCACGGCACAGGCCGACATGTGGGACCTCGACGGCAAGACCAAGGACCACCTGACCAACTACGAGCCGATCATCAGCGAGGTCGCGGCGAAGACGACCGAGTTCGCCCGCCCGGTGCTGATGCTCAACGGTGACTCGCACCTGTACCGCTCGGACAACCCGCTGTCGCTGACGGCGACGTGCACCGGCGAGACGGACCCGGCCACCGGCGCCGGCGTCTGCGCCCACGACCCGGGGAACAGCGCGTGGAACGAGCACCCGTACTACAACGTCCCGAACTTCCACCGGATCGTCGTGCACGGCAGCACTACCCCGCTTGAATGGCTGAAACTGACCGCAGACCCCAATGCCCACCACGTCGTCACCGACACGACCTACGGCCCGTTCAGCTGGCAGCGGATGCCGCAACCCCAGCTGTCAACCCGCTGAGCGCACAGGACCGGCCACGATGTCCCGCGGGAACTCGTGGCCGGTCACGTTCCTCGGGAGCGTCGAGGGCCGGCAGGGTGAGATCGAAGTACTCGACCTCACCCTCACCGTCCTGCGCGGCAAGCGCGAGCAGATGCGACGGCCGGTGCAGCCGTCCTTCAGCCCTGCCTGAGGCAGGGCTCAGTGCCCCGTCGCATCGATTCAGAACTCGAGTTCATGCTCGATCGCCGCCAGCTCTTCGGCGGTGCCCTGGACCTTCGGGCCCGTGAACCAGTTGCGTGCCGAGACCAGCCACCACACTCCGGCGAAACCGAGGACTATGACAACGGCGATCGGGGTGTAGTTGAAGTTCTTGCTGGTGACAGGGCTGGCTGTGGGCAGCATGAACAGGACGGTGATGATCAGTGTCCAGGCGACGGCGATGATACCGACGGGCCGGCTCCAGCGGCCGAGGTGCCAGGGGCCGCGCTCGAAGTTGTCGCCTTGGAGCAGTCGCAGGAAGACGGGCATGACGTAGGCGATGTACAGGCCGATGACGGCGATCGAGGTGACGGCCGCGTACGCGGTGGCGTTCCAGAGGTAGGGCAGGCCGAGGACGAAGGCGCCGCCGGCCGCCAGCCAGACCGCGTTGGTGGGCGTCTTGGTCCGCTTGTTGATGCGGTGCCACACCTGCGAGCCGGGCAAGGCACCGTCCCGGGAAAAGGCGTAGATCATCCGGGAGTTCGCGGTCACCGAGGACATGCCGCAGAAGAACTGGGCACCGATCGCGATGAGCAGCAGGAGCTTGCCACCGGTCTCGCCGAGGGCGTCGATGAAGATCTGCGCCGGAGGCACGCCGGTCGAGCTGGCCAGGGCGCCGTCGTAGTTCTGGATGGCAAAGGTGATGCCGAGCAGGAGGACCCAGCCGGCGACGAGGGAGACGAGGATCGACATCACGATGCCGCGCGGTCCGGCCTCGGCCGCGTTGTGGGTCTCCTCGGTCATGTGCGCCGAGGCGTCGTAGCCGGTGAAGGTGTACTGGGCGAGCAGCAGGCCGAGGAGTCCGACGTAGAAGCTGGAGCCCCAGCCGGTGCCGTTGACGAAGTGAGTGAAGACGAAGTCCGCCGACTGGTGCTTCGAGGGGAAGATCACGAGCGCGCCGACGATGATCAGCACGCCGAGGATGTGCCACCACACACTGACGTTGCCGAGCAGGGAGACGAGCTTGACGCCGAAGGTGTTCAACGCGCCGTGAACGGCCAGCACGATCCCGAAGAGCAGGATGGTGTGCCCGGGCGTGGCGGAGAACCCGAACTGCAGGTCGAGCAGCGCGTTCAGGAAGAAGGCCGCGCCGAAGTCGATGCCCGCGGTCACCGCCACCTGGCCGAGGAAGTTGAACCAGCCGGTGAACCAGGACCAGGCCGCGCCGTGGGACGGAGCGAGCTTGGCCGCCCAGTAGTACAGGCCACCCGCCGTCGGGTAACTGGAGCAGACCTCGGCCATGGCCAGGCCCACGAAAAGGGTCATGACGCCGACCAGCGGCCAGCCCCAAGTGATCATCGCCGGGCCGCCGGTGACCATGCCGAAGCCGTACAGCGTCAGACATCCGGACAGGACGGAGATGATGGTGAACGAAATGGCGAAGTTCGAGAACGCCGACATCGAACGCGCCAGTTCCTGGGCGTAGCCGAGTTCGTGAAGGCGTTGAGCGTCTCCGGACAGAGCCTTCTCGCGCTCCGGCTCCGTCACTGACTTGTCGGTGGGCATACGGGCCTCCTCGGGCTCTGGTGGCCGCCGGTGGATCCGACGTACCGCTCCCCGCCTAAATCAAAGGTTTGGTGCGATACCTTTGCCGTCGGCGCCGCCGAGCGCAAGAGTCCTGCGTGAAACATCGGTTACGAAAAGGCTTCGACGCCGTCGTCGCGACCTTCGCCACGGGGACGCCCGGGGGTAACAGAGAGAGGCGGACACCGCCCGGCATGCCGTGAGCCACGCAAAGCCAGTTGGGGGCGGCCGAACCCGGGCACGTCCCCTGGTCGCCGCCCAGCGAAACCACTTGTCGATCAATGGCCTGCCTGATTACCTTAAGGACTTGCGGTGTCCCGGCAGGATCGACGGGAGGCAGGTCAAGCCGTTACGCCAGGCTGTGACCGCTCGTCAATCCCCCAAAGCGGCCAGTCGTCCTCGTCGTCGCTCCCCCGCCGACCGATGTCCCGGCCACGCAACTCCGTGCGCCGGGCGATTGGCCGACTGTCGCGCTCTCCACGGACGGTGGCCGTGAGGTGTGGCGTGGCTGCCGAAGCCCGCGGGGATATCGGTCGGCACCCAGGCGTTGCCGCCGCTGTGATGGGAAAGCGGGGTGGCGCTGGGCTTGGTCTGCCGCCCTCCGTCGCGCGGTGCTCAGCGCAGCCTGCGCGGCTGCGCCGTGCACGCTCCAGGCGTACGCGAAAGCCCCTGCTCGCGCAATCACGGAAAGTAGTGGTCGTACGCCACGGAGAAGCCGAAGCCGGCGTCTCGCCCGGACACTGGGCGTCACCAGGTCGAGCCGCACACACCCTGAGGACCGCGGGCATCGTCCCGCCTGCTGCGGGTACTCGAAGCGGTGCGACAACGCCGCATGCGGTGAGGAGAGTGAGCGACGATGGCCGGACATCAAAAGGGCAAGGGCAAGATGGAAGAGACCACGGGCAAGGCCAAGGCGACGGTCGGCCGCGCACTGGGCAATGAGGAAATGACGGCCGAGGGACAGGCCAAGAAGTCTAAGGGTGCCGCGCGCCAGGCGAAGGAGAAGGCGAAGGACGTCTTCAAGCACTGACGTGCCACGCTCTCAGCGGGATCCCGTGTCCTATACCACCCGGGGTCCCGCTTCGTTTGCCATCAGGGTGCTGCCATTCGCACACCGCGGGGTCTCTGCGTCCACGCCGCCACCACCCGCCCATGCGGCCACCTGACCGTCGTCATGAAGGAGACTGCGCCGCACGCGCCACGCGGCGGCCGTCCACCACCGTCGTCGGCGACCGCACCCAGTCGGCTTGGCAGGCCGCCCAGCGAGACGACGTAGCAGCCAAGGGACAGGTCGCGCGCCAGCGGAGCACCCAGGCCGCGCCACCATCCCTTCAAGCGCCGGATCACGTGCCCGCAGCGGCTGCCGGTCCCAGCACGCTCCACGGAGTGAGAACTGCGACGCGGCCGGCACTGTCATTGCCGTTGAAGTAGGCCGTGCCGCGCACGAGGCTCGCGCCGGCGCCCGGCGGCAGCCACTGGCCGGCGTTCATCGACCGCCTTGGGAAGCCGTTCCGGTGCGGACGTGCTGCCGGAAAACGGATCGCCGACAAAGTCCATGAGCGCCTGACGAAGCCCAAACCCCGCCTGACCCGCAAGAGTGACTACCCCGGCCGTGGTGGCGCTGATCGCGAGATTGGTGAGTGAGAAGGAAGCCCAGGTTGCCAAATGTTCGTGCGGCAGCGCACCGACAAAACCGTGGGCCACAAGGTAGACCCCGAGTGCCGCCGCTCCACTCACGGCGCTCAAGGCCATAAGACGCGACGCAGGTCGCAGCCTCCGTGACAACAAGATGGACGCCAAAGCCACCAGCCGCGCCGTGCGCCAGGCCCTCGACCGCATCTTGGCTTGCCGTATTCGTGCCCACGATCCCCAGTGGGGGTCACTCGCCGCTATGACTGGCGTCCCGCCAAACGGGTCCCCACGGCCTCGCCCCCAAAGGCGAATGGTCGTTCACCAGAACCTCGGTCTGCTTAGCTCCGCGAGAGAGCTAAGACGAACATTCGTTTTCGTATTTGATAGGATGCCCCCCATGCCGAAGGTATCCCAGCAGTACATGGACGATCGCCGTACCCAGATCCTGGATGCAGCCCGACGATGCTTCCTGCGCGACGGGTTTCACTCAACGTCGATGCAGGATCTGTTCGCAGAGTCCGGGCTCTCGGCGGGCGCGGTTTACCGGCACTTCGCGAGCAAAGACGAGATGATTCTGGCCATTGCCGAAGAGAACATGCGTGAGGTCCTCACGATGGTCCACGGCGTCGCCACGACTCGGCCCAGAGGTTCCGTAGGGGCCGTCATCGCTGATGTCCTCGACCTCGTGTCAGTCAGGGCCGCGGAACACGACACCGCGAGGCTGGCTGTGCTGGCTTGGTCCGAGGCTCTGCGAAACCCCACGTTGGCCAGCCAGTTCAGCACCCTGCTGACCCAGATGCGCTCCGACCTCGCAGAGGTCGTGCGAGAGCACCAAGAAAGCGGCGCTCTGCCGAAGGAAGTGACTGCCGAGTCCATCGCCGGCGCGCTGGTCTGCTTCCTACCCGGCTACATCCTCCAGGTGGCCATGCTCGACCCCGCGCTCGTGGATGGGGTCGGCGACGCGGTACGGGCCCTGTGGCCGGAGCCGGCCACGCCTTGACCGGCCCCGGCGTTGGACGAGCAAGACCGACCACCCGGCGACACCGATCAGTGCTGGGTTGAGGGTCCGGTAGAGGAGATCAGCGGCCGTGGCAGCCGCCATCGGCATTCCCCCGTGATGCAGCGTCAGGACCAGAGCCGCGTCGAGAGGGCCGAGTCCCGCGGGCAACAGAGGCAGAGCCGACGCTGCCGTCATCGCAGCGACGTAGGCGAGCAGCACCTTGCCCGAGGCCGGGGCCGAGCCCACCGCATGACACACAGCGAGCACGCACACGAGATCGCCTGCCCAGTTGATCAGGGCAGCGCCAAGCCCCAGCAACCAGAAGCGACCTGGAGGCTGCATGACAGCCAACTCCTCAAGCAAGCCATCAGCCGACGTGTGCCCGTCCTTCCTGCGCCGCAGTCTCTGCCACACACGAAGAAGAGCGCTCACGGGCCGGCGCAACACATTGGTGTGCCGGACGAGCGCGAGCGCGGCGACGGTGACGGCACAAGCCACTGAAACTTGGATGGACGCCCTTACAAGCTGGGCACTGTCCCCAGCCAGAGTCCTGCCAATCCCAGTAAGCACGATGAGTGCGATCGTGCTCAGAACACCGGTGACAGCATGGGTGAAGCCGATCAAAGGCACGCTGGCACCCCAGGCACGCATACGCCGAGTCCGGTAGGTGATCGATACCAGGCTGCCGCCAGGCAGAGTCGCACTGAGAGCATTCCCCGCAAACACGACGGAAACAGCGGCGCGCAGTTTCACTCGCAAACCGCCCGCACTCAGTGCCAGGCTCTGCAGCCGGGCGAAGGCCGCCATCGACACCATCTCAGCGGCAACAGCCAGCAGAAACCAGGCGGGTTGAGCATGGGCCAGATGGCCTGCAGCTCGACGGGCATAGGGCGTGGCAACCGCCAGCTCGACACTCAGCAGCATCAGGACGACACCCACAGTGAGCGCGACGCGTGGTCGAGAGCGTGACGGGGATGGGCTCCCGTCGTCCTCGTTCACCTGCTCCACCCGGGCTCCCGCCCTTGGAGCAGCAACTTGGTTGTATCCGTGGTCAGCCGGCTCGATCTGGTGCGAGCTGCTCATCGCTGCACCGGCCATTGGGGCAGCAGGCGCATCAGGCCGACCAGGTGCACGGGACACCATGTGCGCCTTGGGAGAGTCAGGTCCCCTGGGCTCGCATGAAGCGGCATGTCAACCAACAGCCGCTCCGCCCACCATCGAAGCTGTGTACTGCCGGCCGGTGCACACACGAGGTCGTGGATCCGGCGGCGCACGCGAGAGGCACGGCTGGCCATGGGCCTCCCTCATTCCCGGGTTGCGGTCTGCCCGGCCAGCCAGGCCGCGGTGAGCCCATGGCCGGCCTGAAGCAGCCGCTCGGTGTCACGGAAGTCGATGACGCTGGCCACGGGAGTGGTGACGCTGGGCAGTCGATGGACCAATCCGCGGACCGCCGCGATGTCCCGCCTTTCCCGTTCATCCAAGATCTGGCCAAGTGCCCGGAACGCAGCGTCCAGGGCCGCGTGCGCCGGGCGCCCCGCCTGTCTCGTGACCGCGGCGGGAAGCACGTAAATAGTGGTCGCGCCGAGCCCCTCTGCCTGGAGAACAGGCAGGTCCGCCGAGACTCCCCCGTCGATGAGCCGCTGCCCGCCTACGCGCACGGGGGCATACAGGCCCGGAAAGGCCGCTGAGGCGAGTAGGGCCGGGACAGCCGCCCCAGTGGAGAGGACGACCGCCGCACCAGTCTCGAAGTCGGTCGCCACGGCGTGCATGGAGACAGCAGCCTCCTCAAGTCGACCGACAGCTACGGCAGACCGCAGCACCTGCCGCAGCGCTTCGCTGGAGACCGCCGCCTCGCTCCGGCCCAGCGCGGCCCTGGCCAGGGTCCGCAGCGAAAGCGGTGCGACGTGCCGACGCTTCAGGCGCATCCAGAGCGCTTCCAACCGATCGATACCGCCGATGCTTGGGTCGGCAGCGAAGGCCGCACCGTTCAGCGCCCCAGCCGACGACCCCACCACAAGGTCCGGTCTGATCCCTGCCTGGGTCAGTGCCCGCAGCATGCCGACCTGGGGCGCACACAGGCTGCCGCCGCCTTGCAGCACGAACGCCACGGTGTCACGCGGTGCAGACTCGGCCTCGACAGGCGCCATTGGCGTCCCGTTGGCACTCTCCGGCCCCTGTCGCGGTGACAACGCCAGCCCTCCGGCCCGTGCGGTGCTCATGCCACCACCCCCTTTCCCGGAATGAACGTTCCTTTTTCCGTCACCACATCCTGAGGGCTTTGGCGAGACCAGGTCAAGACGAACATTCGTTTTCCTTACAGCAGGATGCCACGCCAAGAGTCACGGAGCAGCAGCGGAAGCTTCCGCAGGGCCTCCACGCATGTGCGCCGACGACCTGGCACGGCACGCTTGCGAAAAATAACCGTTCGTTTTATTTTGGAGAGGCGGGCGTCAGGGGACGGGCGCCCGCAGCCCGCCCAACCGGCCAACAGGGGCGGGCGGCCCCGCCCCTGCGAGAGGCTCGTAGTGGACTCCGCAGGGCGGGGCCCTTTCATGCTCGTGCGGTACCCAGATGACCTCGGCCTTGGTAGTGACAGCGGCGGGCTCGGACCCGGCTGGTACGTCTGTGGCGTCGCCGGCGCAGGTGGTGTTCGCCGCTGGGGCGGGGGGTGTGACGTCGACGCGCGTCCGGTCGACCGGCCACGGACGCCGCCAGACGGGTCGGGACCGCCATGGCAAGAGCGGCTGACAGATCTTCTGACCGGGTTTTGCCTGTCGCGCGGGCGGTGCGGCGGAACACGCTCGCGCGCCGGCAGCCTGCCGCCCGGGCGCGCCTCGTTGCATGCGGCTTGCGGCGTGAACCCACCCTTGTACGCCCACACGTGGCCGAGCATGACGGGCTCACCAGCGTCCAACTGCCCACCTACACGCGCGACCTGAACCCTGTCGAGGGCATCTGGTCGCTACGTACTTCGCAATCGACGTCATCGGCGGCTAAGGCGGCGTCGGCCACCCTGTCCTGGACCGCCGCCGCCACCGTCCGGCTGACCGTCACACCGATCCATCCGATCGCCGCCTAGGCATGGCCGACGCGATGGCCGAAGTCGCCGAGGGCACCCCGCTGAACGGCATCGTCGCCCCGGGCCGGTCTGCCGCATGCTCAGACAGCCATGGCAGCGATTTTCGACGGGTTCATCATGACGAGCACTCGGTCGATGCCGTCCGGGGTGACGCTCACGGTGAGGACGGCGAACACGGTGCCGTCGCGCGACAGGCTCACCGCCGGTCTGCCGTTGGCCTCGACCGGTTCCACCGTGACGCCGGGCCAGAAGCGGTCGGCGAACGCGTGGTAGTACTTCGCCACGCGCTGACGGCCCACGACGGGGAACTTCGACGCCCGCACGACCCCTCCGCCGTCGGCGTACGAGACGACGTCTTCCGTGAACAGCTTCTCCAGTACGGCCACATTCCCTTCCTGGGCGGCCGCCACGAACACTGTCAGGAACCTCTGGTGGTCAGCGGCCGGGACGCTTGCCCGTTTCCCGGCGACCAGGTGCTTCCGTGCCCGGCTCACCAGTTGGCGTGCACTGACTTGCGTCTGGCCGATGATCTCCGCGATCTGCTCGTACGGGTAGTCGAATGCCTCACGGAGCACGTACGCCGCTCGTTCCGTGGGGGTGAGCTTCTCCAACAGCATCATCACCGCGACTTCCAGTGCTTCCGCGTTCAAGGCGCCCAGCGCCGGGTCGCTGCTGGTGTCGACCGGCTCCGGGAGCCACGGACCGACATAGGCCTGACGGCGGACCCTCGCCGACTCCAGCACATTGATGGCGAGCCTCGTCACGGTCGTCGTGAGAAACGCCCGCGCGTTCTCCACCTTGGACCGGTCGTAGGTCTGCCATCGGATCCAGGCCTCTTGGAGGATGTCCTCCGATTCGCTGAGGCAGCCGAGCATCCGATAGGCGATCCCGAACAGGTAGCGACGGGCCTCGTTGAAGGCTGCCTCTGCTTCCCGGAGGTCCTCGGCTTCATCCGCTGGATTGTTCTTCGGCGACATTGTGCACAGTCCCTGCTGTCCGGCAAGTTCGACGGCCACCGATGCCACACACATGAACGTGCGGATGAACCTCGGGGTTCTGATGGGCCGTCGGGAATCACGGCTGGTTCAGGAGACCCAGTCCGTGGAGTGGGTAGGTGGGCGATGTGGGCGTCGTTCCCGGCGTCGAGGGCATCACTGATGCTGGGAACGCCGTTGAGCGGGGCGCGGGCGGCCAGTACGGCGACGTTGCGGGAGGCGTCCTCGGCGGCGATCGGCTGGAGCGGCGTACGCGGCAGACGGACGGTCTCGCCGCCGATGGTCCTGGACAGGATCGCCTCGACGAACTCCATGAACTGCGTGGCGCGGACGATGGAGTACGGCATCGGGCCGGACTTGAGGACATCCTCCTGAACCACCTTGGCGCGGTTGTAGTCCAGTTCGGGCAGGTGGTCCACGCCGACGATCGAGAGAATGACGAAGTGTCCGACACCGCGTTTCCCCCTCGCGGCGAGGAGGGTGTCCATCGAGGACCGGAGGAAGGCCGGCGAGGTTTCGTCGAAGGCCGGGGAATTCGTCGGGGTGATGACGACATCGGCGCCCGCGACGGCTTCTGCGTCGAGGTTCTCCACGACGCGTGACCCGATCAGCCCGGTACCACCGACGGCCGCGAATCTCATGGCATTGCCCAACCCTGGAACCTGATGTCCAGTACGTAACTTTATGCGTCAAATCTACCCTCCCACCGCACAGGGAAAGCCGACAGGTACCGCACACGTCATGTGAGTGCGGTACCTGTCGGCCATGCCCGTCATACGCTCCGTCGGTGATGCCCCCGGCGGGACCGGGGGCACGCGGTGCGCCCGCGCTCGCGCTGTCAGAGGTTGGAGAAGCGGCCCGCCTGGGCGAGGAGCTGCTCGGAGTCATCGACCGGGGGGTAGATCCACAGCACGTTGATGTCCCGCTTGAGGGCCTTGGCATCCTCTCCGGTCATCTGGACCGTACGGTCCCAGCCCTGCGTGACCAGGGCGCCGGCCGGACCGAGGTCCAAGCAGGTGCTGTAGGGGTCGGGGGTGAAGGGCAGCGGGTCGGTTCCCAGAAGGTCGGCGACCACGTTGTGCCCGGCGAACTTCCCCATCGGCAGGGCGTGCTGGCAGCTCTGCGTCGTGTCGTGCCCTTCCTCCGCCGCGGCGACGGCGGTGTCGCCGGCAGCGTAGACGTCAGGGACTCCCGTCACCCGCAGGTAGGCGTCCACGCTCAGCCGTCCCAGCCGGTCGCGTTCCCCCGGGATCTGCGCCGTCAGGGGGCTCGCGACCATGCCCGCCGTCCACACGATGGTGGCCGCGGGGATCACCTCGCCGTCCGACAGGGTGACGTCCTCGGACGTTGCCGATGCCACGGTGCGGCCAAGGCGGCGTTCGATCTTCAGCTCGTCGAGCGTGCCATCGATGTGCGGGCGGGGTCCGGCACCGAGCTCCGGCCCGATGACATCGGCACGGTCGACCACGACCACCCGCACCTCCTCGCCCGCACCCTGCGCGTCCGCGATCGCCCGCAGCCGTTCACACAGAGCCGTGGCTATCTCCAGCCCGGTGAAACCGGCCCCGACCACGACGGCCGTGTACCGGCCGGGGGACGAAACCCGCTGGGGCAGCCGCCGCAGGTGGTGATCGAACGCCGCCGCGGCAGGCAGCGTGTCGATGTCGAACACATCCTGCGCACCGGGGAAGCTGGGCCGCACCAGCCGGCTGCCGGCGGCCAGCACGAGCTTGTCGTACGCCAGGTCCAGTTCCTCACCGGTCCGCCCCACGGCACGGACCGTGTGCGCCTCGGTGTCGATCTCGCTCACCGTCGCCGCGACACGACGGACACCGATCGGGCCAAGAACACGGTCCAAGGAGACCCGCATGCTCTCCGGGTCCTCCTCGTAAAGGCGCGGACGCACGACCATGTCGTCGCCACCGCTGACGAGGGTCACCCGGACTTCCCCCCCTGCCTCGCGCGCGGCACGCACGGCTCCTGCCGCGCTCCACACGCCGGCGAAACCCCCACCGATGACAAGGATGTCCTTCACTCGTACTCCTATGCCGTACTGACGATTACCCCCCATAGACAGGGCAGGCGAACACCTTGTGACAAGGAAGCGATGTGACGTGCGTCGCTGCTGTCACAGCAGCATGTGAGCGTTTGGGGCGTGGGTGACCTTGGACGTCCATGAGGCGGTCGGGAACCGACGGGAGCTGCCCGGCGTGGGCCCGCTTACGGGTGTAACCCACCGTGACGCACGTCGTGGTGCTCCGACCGCGGCACCGGCGCTGTCACAAATCAGAGCACCGTCCGGTCAATCACCCAAAAGGTGCAAACCGCGGCGAATCGATCGCCGTAGCCGTTCTCAGTCCGGCTTCCCGCACCCCGCACCGCTCCTCCGCCACCTACCTGAGGACAAGGTTCGATGACCAGCACTGACAAGGCGACACTCGGTGAGCAGTCGACCACGCACGAGATATCCGACTCGGCGGTCGCGATGCTCGACGAGCAGGGAACCGTGCTCGGGTGGACACAGGCAGCCGAGCAGCTCGTCGGATACAGCGCCGGGGACGTGGTGGGCCAGTCCGCCACGCTCGTACTGCCATCCTCCGAGGAAGCGCCGACGGTATCGGCGTTCGTCGAGCGGTGCCGCGCCCAAAATGGCTGGTCGGGCACTACGGCAGTGCGCCACCGAGACGGCCGGATGCTCACCGTCAGCCTGCGGATCTCGATGTTGTGGGGGCAGGACGGAGCGGTCCGGTGGCTCGTGTCCGTGACCGACACCGGCAAGATCTCCCGGGAAACGATGAACGGATCGGTTCGGGAGTCGCTTCTCACTCGGGCACCGATCGGCATCGTCGTATGTGACCCGCAGCTGCGTTGCACCTGGGTGAACGACACGATGGAGAGCCACGACGGCGTCTTCCGTGACCGACGGCTCGGACGTCGGTCCACCGATGCGCTGCCCAGTGCCGAGGGCGAAGCGCTGGAGGCAGTCATGCGGCGGGCACTCCAGAGCGGCGCCACCGGGGTCCACGAGTTCCGGAGCGGGCTGCCGACGAGTCCGTGCCAGGAGAACATCCTCGTGACTTCGATCTTCTGCCTCCAGGACGCCGAAGGCCGCGCGCAGGGCGTGTGCGCCGTCACCGTCGATGTCACCGAGCGCGCACGGGCGCACGAGCGCCTCGCCATTATCAGCGAGGCCAGTACGCGCCTCGGCAGCACCATGGACGTGATGCAGACCAGCCAGGAGCTGGCCGACCTCGCCGTGCCTCTGTTCGCCGACTACGCCATCGTCGACCTGGAGCACTCGGTCCCGTTCGGCGAAGGGCCCTCGGTCCACATCGGCCCGATCGGCGAGCGCCTCCCCGTCTTCCGACGTGCCGGTCTGGCCTCGATCCGCCAAGACGTCCCGGAATCCCCGTGGGTTCGCGGTGAGCAGGTCACCGTGCCGCACGCCTCTCCCTTCACCGACGTCCTGCGTACCGGGAGGTCCCACCTGGAGCCGATCCTGGACGCCGCTCCGGGCACATGGATCGACCGGGACCCTGCACGGGCGCAGAAGATCAATGAGTACGGCATGCACTCCCTGATGGTCGTACCCATCCGCGCGAGACGCGTGCTGCTCGGGGTGGCGATGTTCATCCGCACCGAGGACCCGGTGCCGTTCCAGGAGGACGATCTGCTCCTCGCCGAGGAACTCGTCAGCCGCGCCGCGCCGTCGTTGGACAACGCCCGCCTGTACGCCCGCGAACACGCCGCGGCCCTCGCGCTCCAGTGCAACCTGCTCCCTCACCGTTTGAAGGGCGGCTCGGCGGTCGAGACGGCCTCGCGTTATCGGCCCGCCGACATGGACATCGGTGTCGGGGGCGACTGGTTCGACGTGATCCCGCTGTCCGGGGCCCGGGTGGCCCTCGTCATCGGTGACGTGGTCGGCCACGGCATCAACGCCACCGCGGCCATGGGTCGGATCCGCACCGCCGTACACCTGCTCACCGACATGGAACTGCCCCCCGACGAACTGCTGACCCGCCTCGATGACGCGATCCAGCGACTGACCGAAGAAGCCGACGACACCCCGGCCCAGACGCCCGCGGCGGTGGGCGCCACCTGTCTGTACGCCATCTATGACCCGGACACCCGGAAGTGCACCATGGCACGGGCCGGGCACCCCCCGCCCGCGATCGTCGACCCGCAGGGCCGGGTCACCTTCCCCGACCTCCCCACCGGAAGCCCACTCGGCATCGGGCTGGGGGTCCCTTTCGAGGCCGTGGAGTGGGAACTGCCCGAGGGAAGTGTCCTCGCCCTGTACACCGACGGCCTGATCGAGACCCGCGAGTGCGACATCGACGCGGGAATGCACCGCCTGGGCACCGCCCTGGCACAACCGGGTCGCTCCCTGGAAGACCTCTGCACCCGCGCAATGGAGATCGTCCCGGGCCAGGCACCGTCCGACGACGTCACCCTGCTCCTCGTCAAGACCCGCTCACTCGGCCCGACCCAGGCTGCCTCCTGGACGCTGCCGTGTGACCAGACCGCTGTTCGCAGCGCCCGGCACATAGCCGCCGGCCAGCTGACCGAGTGGGGCCTGGAAGGCCTCGAAGACGCCACGAAACTGATCGTCAGTGAACTGGTCACCAACGCCGTCCGCCACAGCACCGGCCCGATCGGTCTGCGTCTGATCCAGCACCAGGCCCTGACCTGCGAAGTGTTCGATACCAACGTCTGCTTCCCACGTCCGCCTCGCGCACACACCACCGATGAGAACGGCCGCGGCCTCTTCCTGGTCGACCAACTGGCGCGCAGATGGGGCTCCCGATCAGTATCGGGTGGCAAGGTCGTCTGGGCCGATCAAGACCTTGCCCCTACCGTCACACCCACGCGCCGTCGACCCGCCGCCCGCACTCGAGGAGCGACCGGACAACGCCTCCCCATCGCGAGCATTCGGCATAAGGGTCAACCAACAGGAATGAGCGGGCGTGCCGCTCGGGTAGCTCCTGAGACGGTCCGGTGAATGACCGCCGAGTGGCTCACGTCTCTGGCGAACTGCTCCCGTAGCGCCGCCACCTCCGTGGTTCGCGGGGTGCGGAGGGCCGTCAACGCAGGATGAGACGCAGCGTGTCGGTGAGCACTGTGGTGGGAACGGCGGGGTCCGTGATCCGCTGTATGCCGAGTCCGATGCCGAGGCTGAGCAGCGTCATCGCGGCCTGCTCGGCGGGCATGGCCAGGGAGGCACCCAACTCCCGGGCCAGGGCGTCGAGTAGTTGAGCGAGCGCCTGGCGGATCGCGACGACACGCGCCGTGATCTCGCGCCGGAGCTCGTCGTCGTGGCGGGCTTGGGTGAGGAACTCGACTTCGAGCGTGGTCCAGGCCTCGTCGCCGATGTGCGCCTCGCCCCAAGCGGTGAACGTCGCCAGGCGGTCCTCGATCCGGGCGTCACGCATGACGGATTCGGTGAGCAGATTCAGCTGTTCGGTACGGATGTCGTCGAGGACAGCCAGGCACAGGTGGCCCTTACCGCGGAAGTTGGAGTAGACGGCGCCCTTCGAAAAGCCGGCCGCCTCCGCAACCTCACTGAGGGAAGTCGCACCGTAGCCGTTGCGCAAGAAGAGGTCCCGCGCGGTGGCGACGAGCCGCTCGCGTGTGCGCTCCTGGCTCTCGGCGCGGCTGAGGCGGGCCATGTCTCTGCTCCCTCTCTGTCCTGCGCAGCCTGACCAGCAGGCAAGTGAAGCTCTTGAAGTCCTCGGATCCTATCCCCGGCGTGGGCTGTCCACCTCGCTCGGATACCGCTAGTATCCCGAATCCAGATACCACCGGTATCCCGATCTCGCCGGTATCCCGATTGGTTGGAGTACTCAGTGACCATGACTGGCAGGCGAACGACCCCTTCCCGCGGACTGGTACTGGGCTGCGGCGGAACTCTCGGCGCGGCCTGGACCATCGGCGCACTGCATTCACTTGAGCAGATCACGCAATGGGACCCGCGCGACGCCGACGTCCTGGTGGGCACCTCGGCCGGCGCCGAGGTGGCGGCCATGCTCGGCAGCGGCATCGGCGTGGCACAACTCCTGGCCGCGCAGCTCGCACGCCCAGATGCCCACCCCGAACTCCGACGCCACTTCGCGGCCCCTCCCCGCGGCCTGCCGCCACGGCCCGCGGTCTTCCCCGGGTCGCCCCGGCTGGCGCGCCGCGCGCTGGGCGGCGGGGCGCCCACGCTGGCGGGCCTGTCCGGCTTGCTGCCGCAAGGTCGTGGTTCAGCCGACTGGCTCGCGGCCCTGGCCGACGTCCTGGCTCCTGCCGGAGGCTGGGTCTCCCATCCCGCGACCTGGCTGGTGGCGACCGACTTCGACATGGGGCGGCGTACCCCTTTCGGACATCCGGACGTCCGGCCGGTCGCCTTGCGTGACGCTCTGCGCGCGTCCTGGGCGGTTCCGGGTTGGTTTCCGCCCGTACGCATCTCCGGCCGGCGCTACGCGGACGGCGGCATCATGTCCACCGCCTCCGCCGACCTCCTTGTGTCCCGCGGCCTCGACGAGGTGTACGTCGTGGCGCCGATGAGTTCGTCCTCTCCCGTACCGCGCAGCGGCCTCGGCCGAGCGGAGGCGCTGCTCCGCCGCGTCATGACCCGCACGTTGGACGCCGAATGCGCCGCGCTACGGGCAGCGGGCACACGGGTCATCCGGATCGAGCCCAATGCCGCCGACCTGCATGTCATGGGAGGCAACTTCATGGACGGCCGACGGCGCCTGACGGTCCTGGAAACATCCCTGCGCACGACACGAGCCATCGTCCGCGATCGCCTCCGGTCAGCCGATTCACCCGCACCGCAAACGTCCGTCACCCACAACCTCGACGCTCGGACAGGAGCCTGACATGCCCCGGCCCGACGCTCCCACGGCAGCCGCCACCGGCGAAGTCCGCGACGTGGAGGTCCTGATCATCGGCAGCGGTCTGTCCGGCATCGGAGCCGCCGTCAGACTGCGCCAAGTGGGCGTGCACGACGTCGTCGTCATAGAGAAGGCGGACGACCTCGGCGGCACCTGGCGGGACAACACCTACCCGGGCTGCGCCTGCGACGTACCCTCCGCCCTCTACTCGTACTCCTTCGCGCCCAATCCGGAGTGGACGCGTGCCTTCGCGGGCCAGCCCGAGATACGCGCGTATCTCCGTGACACCGCTGCCAGGTACGGCATAACCCCGCTCATCCGCTTCGGCACCGAGGTCACACGCGCGCAATGGCATCCCCACCAGGCCCGCTGGCATGTCGAGACCAACCGGGACCGCTACACGGCCCGCATCCTGATCGCGGCGGCAGGGCCTTGGCACGAACCACTGCTCCCCGACATCCCCGGCCTGGCCGACTTCCCCGGCGAGGTCTTCCACTCCTCGCGCTGGCGCCACGACCACGACCTGACCGGCACGCGCGTCGCCGTCGTCGGCAGCGGCGCGTCCGCCGTGCAGTTCGTCCCCGCCATCCAGCCACACGTCGGGCGACTGCACCTGTTCCAGCGCACCGCCCAATGGGTGCTGCCCAAGCCCGACCACTACGTGCCTCGTGCCGAGCGATGGCTGATGCGACGCTTCCCGTCAGCCCAACGGACCTTGCGGAAAGCGGAGTACGCGGGACTGGAGACCCTCGGCGTCGGCTTCCGCCACCCGTCCCTCCTGCGCGCGGTGCAGAAGGTGGGCACCCTCCACCTCAAAGCGGCAGTGAAAGAGCCTCAGTTGCGCCGGGTCCTCACACCCGACTACACCCTGGGCTGCAAACGGCTGCTGCTGTCGAACACGTATTACCCCGCCCTGACCCGGCCCAATGTCACCGTCCACGCCACGGCTGTCGCAACCGTCCGTGGCAGCCGCGTCATCGGCGTGGACGGCAGCGGTGCGGACGTCGACACCATCATTCTGGGAACCGGCTTCCACATCCTCGACATGCCCATCGCCCAACGGGTGTTCGACGCCGACGGCGCCAGCCTCAACGACCACTGGAAGGGCAGCCCGGACGCCTATCTGGGTACGACGGTCAGCGGATTCCCGAACGCGTTCGTCCTGCTCGGGCCGCACCTCGGTACCGGACACTCCTCCGCCTACACGATCCTTGAGGCACAACTGGACTACGTGACCGCCGCGGTACGTCACTTCCGCGCGACAGGCTGGACGAGCATGAACGTACGCCCCGAGGTCCAGGCCGCCTTCAGCGCCGACGTCCAGCAGGCTCTGCCACGAACCGTCTACAACAGCGGAGGGTGTTCGAGCTACTACCTCGACGACAACGGCCGCAACAGCTTCAGTTGGCCCTGGTCGACAGGTCGGATGCGACGGCGCCTGGCCGACTTCGACCCCGAGGCGTACGACATCACTTCAAGCACACCGGTGGATGTCACGGCGTAGAGGCCGACGGGGGAAGACGACGGCGCCGACGGCATGCCGTGAAGTCGCCTGTATCCGAATCCGGTTGCCGCCTCGTGTCCGGCTGCGCATCCTGCTGGGATGCGCTTCTCCATCAACATCCCCAACTTCGGTGACTTCGCCGACCCCCGAAACGTCGCGACCGTTGCGGCTTCCGCCGAACAAGCCGGCTGGGACGGGCTCTTCGTCTGGGACCATGTACTGCACCGGCGGCACCAGGGGCGTCCCTTCGGAGACCCCTGGATGCTCCTGACCGCAGCCGCGCTGGCGACCTCCCGCATCCGACTGGGCACCCTGTTGACGCCGGTCCCCCGTTACCGTCCGCAGCAACTGGCCCGCCAAGTGGCCACCCTGGACCACCTCAGCAACGGCCGGGTGACCTTCGCCGCGGGCCTGGGCGGGCCGATCGACGACGAATACCGCAGCTTCGGCGACACCGCCGAGCCACATCTCCTCGCCGAGCGGCTGGACGAGGGACTGGAGCTGTTGCGGCGCTTCTGGTCCGGCGAGCCGGTGAACCACCACGGCCGGCACTACGAAGTCCAGGACGTGACGCTGCTGCCCGCCACCGTGCAGCGGCCCGGTCCGCCGGTGTGGATCGGCGGGTTCTGGCCACGTCGCCTGCCCATGCGACGGGCAGCACGGTGGGACGGCGCGGTGCCGCTCTTCGAGACGGCCCGGCACGGGCATGTGCCCGATGTGGCGGAGGTACGGGACCTGATCGGCTACGTACGCGAGCACCGCACGCCCGATGCCGAGCGTCCCTTCGAGTTCGTGCTCGGCGGTGCCACGCCCCCGGACGCAGCGAAGGCCAAGGACGTGATCGGTCCGCTGCACGACGCCGGCGCCACGTGGTGGGACGAGCGACAGGTCCAGACCGGCCCCGACCTGGACCGCCTCACTCCGGTGCTGCGCCGCATCGAGGCGGGGCCGCCGGTGGTCTGATCAGCCAACCAGACGTGCTCCGGTTGACGGCGGGCAGCCGTCGTCGCAGGTCTTCAAGAACTGCATCCTGCGCATAGAGGGGTCCGAGGCTCGCCTCCGCTACTGACCCAGCGGTCGACGCGTCGCTCGAAGCGGACTCGGAGCCGTTTGGGCAGGTGCAGAACAAGCGTGATCCACAAGACACAAGGAAGTGAACTGCATGGGGCTCGACTACAGCTACGAGATCATCGTGCCTGCCCAGAACCTCGCCCGGGCACTGACCGAACTCACCGACCTGGCGGCGCGCACCTATCGAGTGCCGCCGCTTACGGTCACCCTGCCCGGCGGTGACCAGCTCGTCGTCCCCTTCACGTCCAACTTCAAGAGCGAGGCGGTCGATTGCTCCACAGGCAGCATGCTTGAACTCGACACCTCAATCATGTTCGCCGTCGACGACGCGGTGCGCGAGTTCTGCCAGGTCCCTGATCCGAAACTCGACGAACTCGGCAGGGTTGCGATCGGCTACATCTACCTCACGGTCCGGTTTGCACCCGCGCTGCACCCTGGCTACTCGTCGCTGCAGTTCACCGCTGCCACTTCGGGGATGAGCCGGTTGTTCGAGCGGTCCGCAAGCATCAGAGCGGTGTTCAACAACCTCACCGCCGCCAGTGGCGGAGTGTGCTGCCTGCTCGACACCGAGAGCGACACCTTCCAAATTTGCTGGCTCAACGGCCACACGATCCAGGAGACGGTCCCTGGCCCCCGCTTCGCCGGCTTCCGCGACCTTGTCTCAGCCTGGCCCGACCAGGAGCAGTGAGGCGGCCGGAGCAAGCTCCGTTGCGCCCGGGCACTCTTTGCCGCGCCCTGGCATGTCGTGACACCTACTTGAAGAAGCCCTGCTTCACCAGACGACAGACCGGAGCAAAGAGCGCGGACCGGCCTCGACCGCCTCACCTTCCACGCCCAACGACGAACCGGACAAAGAAACGCGGCCGCGAGCGGGGAGCAGCGGCGATCACCCGGGCGCGGATTGAGACAACGCCACGCGGACTGCGTATCGCCTCACAAGGAAGCCGTCAGCCAACGCTCGCGGCCCGGCTTCCCCACACGTAACTACGACCCAACGCTCCCCCAAACACCGGCCAGTTCAGCGAATCGATCGGGTCCGGCACGGAATCCCACGGAGGTTGGTCGAGGAGGGCTATTCGTGGAAGTCAACGACGCCGAACCGCTGCGAGCCCCCGCCTGGGGGCGTGACCCCGCGCACGAGATCCAGAACTCCTTTCAGGCGGTTCTGGACGGTCTGGATGCCGCACGCGCCGACCTGTACGCGATGACGGAAGGCAGCAGGGTTGAAAGCCCGCCGCGGTCCTTCGAGCACCCTGACGCAGCGGCCGGACACGGCAGCTCCATCCCCCTCACCCCGTCCGCCTCGTCGCCTCCGTACCCACGTACACAGGGCGTGGGACCTCGAATCGAACTGGTTCCTGTCCGCCCGCAAGGCCTCCCACCGTTCGTCACGAACCCACCGGGATCCGGTCGCGCGCGACTGGCCCCGCGGGAGGCCGTGGTCGAACCGTTGTGGTCACGCGGCATGCGACCCAAGGCAGTTCGCCCATCACAGGCAGCAGAGCCGCCTACCCCAAGCGGCGCGGGCCCGGCGCAGGCCGAGCCGTCGGCCGCCTTCCCACCTCCCGCCCCTCTGTGGGATCGCGCGGGCCGAAGGACCGACTCACCTGCGGACATCCCCCGCCCGGCCAGCCACCAGAGCCCGGCCTCCCCCACGGACCGCCCCGCCGCCTTACCCTCCCCGACGCCACCACGCCCGGTGCCCACGCCCACGCAGACAGGGAGCCGACAACATCGGCGCTTCACCCACCGGCGCCACACCCGTGCCGCCGGAGTCTTCGGACTGGGCGCAGTGAGCGGATTGTTCCTCGCCTCATCGCTGCTCAGCAACGGGCACCCCACACCGACGGTGCCGCCCGCGTCCTTGGGGCAACCGGACCAGCCCACTCCCGGCGACACCCCTCTCCCCGAGATCCCGGGCACCGGGCTACTGCGCGAGGGCGACAGCGGCCATGGGGTGTACGAGTTGCAGGTACGTCTGCTCCAGATCCCGCACATCTACGACGGTGGTGCCATCAGCGGACACTTCGACACACAAGTCCGGCAGGCCGTGGCCCGGTTCCAGGAGCAGTACGGCGTACGAGGGGACGAGACCGGCGTCTACGGGGACAACACCCGCTACGCCCTCATGCTGCGCACGAAGTAGTCCCCGAGAGCCATGCAGCGCACGAGTCACCCGCGCCTGCCGGTCGTCCGCGTTCATGGCCGCCGCGGGCCTCCGCTCTGGCACCCCCGATCAGGAAGGCAGGGTCCAGTTCTGGTTGGCCGCTCCGGTGCACGACCAGATTTGGAGCCAGGTGCCGTTGGCCGAACTGGGCCCGGTGGCGTCAAGGCACTTGCCCGACTGAGGGTTGAGCAGGGATCCGTTCGCCCCCGGCCGCCAGACCTGCGAGCCAGTCCCGTTGCAGTCGTAGAGCTGCACCTTGGTGCCGTTGGCGGTGCCGCCGCCGGTCACGTCCATGCACTTGCCGAGGGCGGTGAGCGTACTGGTGCCCACGGTCCAGTTCTGCGCGTTGGTGCCGTTGCAGTCGTAGAGTTGGACCGCCGTGCCGTTGGCCGGGTTGGCGTCGGCGACGTCCACGCACTTGCCGCCATATCCGTGGATCGGGCCGGTGGGGGTGTCGGGTGGGGTGACCGGGCCGGACTGATTTGCCGCCCACTTGATCTCCTGCATCAGGAGCTGGTTCTGCTGGGCGCTTGCGAACGTCGACGACAGTGTCGTGTTGGTCGAGTAGTCCATCGCGTTGTGGCCGAAGTTGTTGTAGACCATCCGGTAGCTGCGGTTGGTCCACACGATCGGGTAGTAGCCGCTGTACCACGTCTGGTTGGGGTCGGTGCCGATCGGGAACGTGGACGGAGCCATCGACGCCAGGATGTCGATGTCAGGGTTCTGCCGCAGGTCGTTCTGCCAGCTGTACCACTCGCTGACCGATGACGTGATGGTGGTCGGCAGGCCCGCGGTCGCCGCATGGACGGGGTCTTCTATTTTCAGCGTTTCCGCCGTCGGTCCCCAGGAGTTGCTGCGGAACGTTCCAGTGCCCAGGAAAGTGTTGTGGTACCAGGGCCAGTCGCTCGTGTCGTCGTTGTACGCCCAGACGTGGAAGCCGACGAAGCCGCCGCCGTTCGTCACGTACGTCTGGAAGGCGGACTGCTGCGCGCGGGTGTGCGGATAGTCGTCGAGGAACATCACGACCTGGTAGTTGGCCAGGTTCGCGGGGGTGAGCTGGTTCCAGTCCGTGGTCGAGGTGTAGGTGAACCCGTTCTGGACCCCGGCCTGGGGGAACCACGTGTTGGCCTCATGGTCGAAGCTGATGTGCGCTGCGTCGAAGTTGCCGTTGTAGAAGGCGAGCACCTTGAAGGGGGTTGCAGCGTGGGCGTTTTGTGCGGGTCCTCCCTGGACGCCGAGCACCACGGCGAACAGTGCGAGCAGTCTCAGCAGCGAGCGGAGCCGGGAAACTTCCGTACGGGAACTGACCATGCGAGGGCCTTCCTCGTGCGCGACCGTGGGGAGGACGTGCCTTTGCGTGCGCCGCATTCACGAGCCTAGATGGTGTTCATGACAATGACACTTGGTCTGAACCAAGTTCCTCACATGCCCGAGGCCGCCGCGTGCGCCACGCGTCATCGGCTGCACGCGAGCAGCGCGGCCCAGAACGGTGCGTCGGACGTGTGGCAGGCCGGATACCGCGGAGTCGACGTCAAGGTCGCCATCCTCGACACCGGTGTGGATGAGACGCATCCCGACCTGGCCGGGCGGATCGCCGCGGCCGGGGGCAAGTACAAAGGGTGTCGCGTCCGCCGCGCAGCTGCCGGTCGGCAGAGTCCTCGGCAACGACGGCTTCGGCAGCGAGTCCCAGGTGATCGCCGGCATGGAGTGGGCCGAGTCGCAGGGGGCCAAGCCCGTCAACATGAGCCTGGGCTCCGAGGAGCCCACCGACAGACGTGCGACCCCGCACGTGGCGGGCGCCGCCGACGTGCTGGCCCAGCGCCACCCGGACCGGACCGGTACGTAGCTGAAGGACGTGCCGATCAGTACGGCCCGCACCGTGTCCGTCCAGCAGGTCACGGAACAGGTCGGCGGCCAGATCGACGGGCGCGCCGCGGCTCTGGGCCAGGCCACCGCCACCGGCACCCTCGCCCTCGGCCCGTTCGCGGTCGACTCCGCCGCCCGACCACCCCGACCGTGCCCGTGGGCGAAGTGCTGCGGCTGCGGATTCCCGAGTTCACCGACTCGCAGTCCGGACACTGGTCGCGGGCCGTGCAGGGCGACGGCGGCGGCAGTCGCCACCGCCATCACCTGGTCCGTCGCGTCGGCCCGGACGGACACGGCCACGCCGTTGTCGCTGCGCCAGCTGGACCACCAGGTGCCGGTCGACGCGCACAACACGCTGCGTGCGGGGCGCACGCACACCATCGGTGTCCACGTCCGCGCCCAGGCCGGCCGTCCCCCTGCGCGGAGTGACCGTCCGTGTCGAGGCCCCTACGAGGACGGGCGCACCTGGCGCACGGCTCAGGTGCCCGACCGCAGCCCCAACGGCTTCCTGGCCAGGGCGGCCGGGCCGTCACAGGCGGCCGCCTGCGCCTGGGGGCGCGGCCTGCCGTGTGCACCCCTTGCTCCTTCCCTCTCATGTAGTACGGTATTCAACCGTTGAAGCCGAGGATCCGGGGAGGGCGTCCGTGGTGCTGGAGGTCGCCGGGGTCTCGCACGAGGAGGAGGCCGTCTACCGGCTGCTCGTCACGTCCGGCCAGGCCACCGCGGAGGACCTGGCCCAGCGTGCCGACCTGCCCCACGCGGACGCCGCGCGGATTCTCGACGCACTGGCCTCCAAGGGCCTGGCAAGCCATACGGACGGCATACCCCGGGTGTTCCGGGCCGCTCCCCCGGACGTGGCACTGCTGCCCCGGCTCAAGCGCAGCGCCGACGCGCTGGAACTGGCCCGGTTCGAGGCCAGCCGTCTGATCGAGTCCTACCGGGACACGATGCGCAGGCACGACGCCGGCCAATTGCTTGAGGTCATCACCGGGGCGGAGGCCCTGCGTCAGCATCTGAGGCAGATCCAGGCCGGCGTGCAGGACGAGATGCTCTGGTTCTGCAAGGCCCAGTACGTGGCCATGCCGTCGGGCAGCAACGCCGAGGAGTTCCAGGCGCTGGCCCGAGGCGTTCGCTACCGGGTGCTCTACGAGAAGGCGTTCTTCGACGACGAAGGCGCCGTGGACAACGTGGTGGCGGGCGTGCACGCCGGGGAAGTCGCCCGGGCCGTGCCGCACCTGCCGCTGCGCCTCGCGATCGCCGACCGCTCCGTCGCCGTCTTCCCCCTCGTGGCCGGTGGGCCGCACGGCAGCCCGGAGCAGCCCACCACCGCACTCGTCAGGGACAGCAATCTGCTCGCGGCCCTGATCGCCCTGTTCGAGCGCTACTGGGAGGACGCCGTCCCCCTGGACGTCGACGGCGCCGGCACCATCTCGGGGACGGACGGAGCGGGGCCGTCCGATGCCCTTTCCCCCACCGACCGCAAGCTGCTGTCCCTGCTGGTGGCCGGAGTCGCCGACAAGGCGATCGCGTCACAGATGCAGCTGAGCCGACGAACCGTCCAGCGCCGCATCCAGGGCATGATGGAGCACGCCGGCGCGGCGACCCGCATGCAACTCGCCTGGCAGGCCGCACGCCGCGGGTGGCTCTGAGCCGACCCGCCACCCAGGACCTGTCCGGCCGATCACGGTCGGGGCGGTCAGGCATGATGCCTGGGTGAGCATCATCGTCGAGTTCTTCGTGGCTCCGGATGACGCGTCAGCGGCATTGGCTCTTCAGACCGGCCCGCGACGCGCATTCAAGTCACTCTCCGTCGGCAACTTCGATCCCGAAGACGCTGTGGTCGAGTGGGAGTGCCGTCTTGCCGGCGGCAGCTTCGAGGAACTCCTCGAAGCCGACGAGCCGCGTCTTGTTGCCGGCCAGGACGACGATGGGTGCGTCGTCTTCGCGATCTCGCCTCGGCTGTCTGCCGCACTCGCCGACGCCGATCGGTCCGAGTTGAAGGACGCGGCTGTCTCGTGGGTCGCTCAGCGCGCGGAGGACGGCGAGGTCATCGACACGGAGATCGCCGAAGCGATCCTGAGTGATCTGGCCGCTCTCGTCGGCAGCGCCCGTCGCCAGGGCCAGGGCGTTTACTGCTGGGTCGCGTAGGGGTTCACGTTCAGGGGCAGATCGCGGCAGACGCCGCGGTGGCGGTGCCGAGGAAGGCGTAGCCGCGCTTGTCGTAGCGAAGGGCGACGGCCCGGGACTGTTTCAGGCGGTTGACCGCACGTTCGACCGTGCTGCGCTTCTTGTGGCCGGGCACACCGGTGACCCGGATTCCTGCCGCGACCCCGTTCCGGCGGTGGCGCGGTTTCTTCTGGCACAGGTGCGCCATGGCGCAGGTGCGCCATCCACAGCCCATTGCTGGAGGGGGAGGCTGCCTCCATGATCCAAACCACCTCCCGTTCTTCCATCATTTTGGGGGCTCTCCTTGCCCAAAAAGCCCGTCTACAGACGAGGGTTGTCGGCCGCCACCGTGGTCGCCGCCCTGTGCCTCGGGACCGTATCGGCCACAGCCGCCGCGCCCGCGGACCCCGTCACGTCCGTGGCTGCCGGAACCGCACAGCGCTCACCCGGCGGCGGCCTCCACACCGTCACGCTGATCACCGGCGACAAAGTGACCATGGGTACCACCGCCGACGGCACCGTGGTCCGGTCGTTCAAAGCCGCGAACGGCGCGACTTCAGGCTTTCACCGCGCCGTCATCGACGGTGCGACGTACGTGTATCCGGACGCCGTCCTGCCCTATGTCAGCGCCGGAAAGCTGGACAAACAGCTGTTCAACGTCACCGGGCTGATCGCCGGGGGCTACGACGACGCTCATGCCTCACGGCTGCCGCTCATCGTGAACTACACCGACGCCGCCGCCAAGTTCCGGACCCGGCCGAAGGTGGCTGGTTCGAGCGTCGTCCGCCGACTGGACAGCATCCAGGGTGCCGCCCTCGCGCAGAGCCGCAAGCAGGCCCCGGCGTTCTGGTCCGCGCTGACCCGCGGCCCCGGCGCGACAGCCCGCTCGGCGTCGACGCCGGCGTTCGCGGGCGGTATCGCCAAGGTCTGGCTCGACGCCAAGGTGAAGGCCGATCTGGCCGACTCGACCGCCCAGATCGGCGCGCCGCAGGTCTGGGCGGAGGGGAACACCGGCAAGGGCGTCAAGGTCGCGGTGCTCGACACCGGCGTGGACGCCGAACACCCGGACCTGGCCGGGCAGATCGACACCAGCACCAGCTTCGTCCCCTACGAGGACGACGTCGCCGACTACAACGGTCACGGCACCCACGTGGCCTCGACGATCGCGGGGACCGGCAGCGCCTCCGACGGCAAGGAGCGCGGCGTCGCCTCCGGTGCCCAGCTGGCCGTCGGCAAGGTGCTGGACTCCGAAGGCAGGGGCCAGGAGTCCTGGATCATCGCGGGCATGGAGTGGGCAGCCCGGGACCAGCACGCCAAGATCATCAGCATGAGCCTGGGTGGCGGCGGCGACGCCACCGACCCCATGAGCCAGACCGTCGACCGCCTCAGCCACGACACCGGTGCGCTGTTCGTCGTCGCGGCGGGCAACGGCGGCCCGCACGCCATCAGCAGCCCGGGCGCCGCGGACTCCGCGCTGACCGTCGGGGCCGTCGACGGGCAGGACCAACTGGCCGACTTCTCCAGCCAGGGCCCGCGTGACGGCGACTTCGGGCTGAAGCCCGAACTCACCGCACCCGGCGTCGACATCGTCGCGGCACGCTCGCACTACAGGCGGGGTGCCGGCTACTACACCACGATGAGCGGCACATCGATGGCCACGCCGCACGTCGCGGGCGCCGCCGCGCTGCTGGCCTGCGAGCACCCCGACTGGACCGGCTCGCAGCTGAAGGAAGCACTGGTCAGCAGCGTCAAGGCGACCCCGTCGTACACGCCGTACCAGGCGGGCGCCGGTCGGCTGGACGCGTCAGCGGCGGTGCACGCCACGGTCTTCGCCACCGCGAGCGCCTACTCCGGCTTCCACACCTGGCCCCCGAAATCGGCAGAGACCGACGTCCAGAAGGTGACGTACACCAACGTCGGTGACGCCCCGGTCAGCCTCCGCCTGGCGGTCGACGGCACCGTACCGGCAGGGCTGTTCACCCTCTCCGACGACCGGATCACCGTCCCCGCGCACGGCACCACCTCGCTCGACCTGACCGCGCACCTGGACCTTCTGCCGGCCGATCAGCCGGTCAGTGCCATGGTGACCGGTACGGACAGCGACGGAAAGGTGCGAGCCCGGACCCTGATCGGCGGCGCGAGGGAGGGTCAGCGGCAGAACCTGACCGTCGTCGCGAAGGACCGGTCCGGCCGGCCGCTGTCCGGCAGGGTCGTCCTCACCGCCGAGCACCTCTTCACGGTCATGGACCTCGACGAGTCCGGCACCGGCACGACGCGGCTGCCGGTCGGCGACTACAGCGGATGGCTCATCTCCGACGTGGAGGGGGCCAACGGGCCGCACTCACGGGGCATGGCCCTGCTCGCCTTCAACGACGTGCACCTGGACCAGGACCGCACCGTTACCCTGGACGGACGCAAGACCCGGCAGATCCTGGCACACGCACCGAAGCAGACCACCGCGGTCGCACCGCGCCTGGACGTGCACCGGTCGTTCACCGACAGCCTGGTCGAGACCTCCATGCTGCCCAACGAGTCCTACGACAGCATCTGGGCGCTGCCGACCGGCAAGAAGGTCACCGTCGGCGAGTTCGAGTTCGGTGCCCGCTTCCGCCTCGAACAGCCGGCGCTGACCGTGGACACGGCGTCGAAGAGTTATGCCGACCCACTGGTCAAGCGCGCGGCCAAGCCACTGCCGGCCGGCACCCGGACGCTCACCGCGGTCTACGCCGGCAACGGCACCGCACAGGAGTTCGCCGGCCAGGACGTGCGCGGCAAGGCCGTGGTCGTCGAGGGCAGCAGGACGGCCGGTATCAAGGCACAGGCGGAGGCCGCCGCGGCCTCGGGCGCCCGGCTGCTCCTGGTCGTCAACACCGGCACCGGCCGGCTGCAGCCCTGGGACGAGACTCCCTGGAGTCCCCAGAGCCCGGCCCCGCTGACCGTGGCGACCCTCAATGCCGATCAGGGCGCCGACCTGATCGGCGCGCTCCGGCACGGATCCGTCAGGCTGAAGGTCACCTCGCACCCCACCACCGACTACCTCTACGACGTGGTGCACCACTGGTCCGGCGCGGTCCCGGCGGACCCGACCTGGCGGGAGGAGCACAAGGGGCTCGGCAAGGTGGACGTCTCGTTCCGCAACTACCGGCCGGGCAAGGCGTTGGAGTTCCGCGCCGACGTCTGGCGGGGCTGGGCCGTCGGCAACCAGGTCACCGCTCCCGCCCAGGGCGAGCGGACCGACTGGGTCACCTCCGGCGCCGCCTGGCTGGACGACGCCTTCATCCAGGGCGAGACCGGACAGCACTCCATCGACGTCCTCCACTACCCGGCGCGCAAGACCGGCAAGGTCAGCTGGTTCGGACCGATCCAACGACCCCGGATGGGCCCCATGGGCTACCAGCCGGTGCGCTACCTCGACACCATGTACATCACAGCCCCCGGCTGGGGCGACTCCGGGGCAGGACACGTGGGCGAAGCCAACGCCAACTTCGACGTCAAGGACTGGATGGCGCTCTACCAGGGCGACCAGCAGCTCGACTGGGGCAACGCCGAGTGGCTGCAGGTCCCCGCACTCGCCCCGGGACGTCTGCCGTACCGGCTGACGGTGGACAACGACCGGGGAACCTGGGCCAACCCCTACTCGACGCACACCCTGACCGAGTGGAACTTCACCTCCGCGGCCACCGGGACCGAGTCGGTCGAGTCCCTTCCGCTGATCCAGCTCGACTACGGTGTGGACACCGACACGGCCGGCCGAGCCGATCGGCGTGCCGAGCTGACGGTGACCGCCTCGCACCTGCCCGGCACCACCGCCACCATCGGGACACCCTCCCTGGAGGTCTCCTACGACGACGGCAGCACCTGGCACGCGAGCGACCTGACTCGCACCGGTGACGGATGGCGGACCGCCCTGAACGCGCCGGAATCGGCGGACTTCGCCACCCTCCGGGTCACCGCCCGGGACGACGCCGGGAACACCGTCACCCAGACGATCACCCGGGCCTTCGGACTGCGGTGACATCAACGAAGGGATGATCAACCGGGCGGGGCTCAGTCGACGGCCCCGCCCGGCCACCGTGCCCGCCGCCTTCATGGCTATGGAATGGGCCTGTGTGGGTCGGCCCTAAACGGTCCGGCAGTACCGCCCCCTGACGCCGCGTCAACCGGCACGGCAGCTCTCACGAGTGACGGACGCGAGCCAGCCCCACCGCCCATTCCGCTTGCCGGTCGGCTGCGGGCTCGTTCCCCGCAGCCGAAAAAGGGACTCCCCGAGAAGCGCCATGGCTTCTCGGGGAGGACAGGCGGCCGTAGGCCGGTCCCTCAGGCAGGGAGCGGCCATCCGGCCCGGGCGCTCCCCGGCGTCAGGTTCCGGGGTGCGGTCCGGGCCGACGGAGGGCCGCCTGTCGGCTCACGGCCCCTGGTATACCCGCTGTTACGACTTGAAGCGGGTACACCAGAAGCGGACACCTGGCATCCACGCAACCGATAGGGGCACGCAGAGGCAGCCGGTGCTACTTGGTGAGGGCGGCCAGCTTGGGGTCGCTCGCGTAGGCCTCCGCCGCGTTCTGCTTGGTCACGATGACCGGCGGGAGGAGGTAGGCGGGGACGACCTTGGTGCCGTTGTTGTACGACTTGGTGTCGTTGATCTCCGGCTTGGCGCCCTTCTGCAGCGACTTGACCATGTTCACGGTCTCGGCGACGAGCTTGCGGGTGTCCTTGTTGATGGTCGAGTACTGCTCACCGGCCATGATCGACTTGACCGACTCGACCTCGGAGTCCTGACCGGTGACGACCGGGACGGGCTTGCCGGCACCCTTCACCGACGTGATGATCGCGCGGGCGAGGGTGTCGTTCGGCGACAGGACGCCGTCGAGCTTCTTGGCGCCGTGGTAGGTCGAGGTCAGCAGCGAGTCCATGCGCTGCTGCGCGTTCTCGGCCTTCCAGCCCTGGATCGCGGTCTGCTTGATGTCCTTCTGACCCGATCCGACAACGATGTCACCCTTGTCGATCAAGGGCTTGAGCACGCTCATCGCGCCGTCGAAGAAGACCTTGGAGTTGTTGTCGTCCGGCGAGCCGGAGAACAGCTCGACCGTCCAAGGGCCCTTCGGCTTCTTCGCCTTCATGCCGTCGAGGAGGGCCTGTCCCTGCAGCTGGCCGACCTTGAAGTTGTCGAACGCCACGTAGTAGTCGACGTCGGGCGTGTTGGTGATGAGCCGGTCGTACGCGATGACGGTCGCGCCGGCCTGCCTGGCCTGGGCCACCTGGGTGGAGAGCTGCGAGGCGTCGGTCGCGCCGATGACGATGACCTTCGCGCCCTTGGTGACCATGGAGGAGATCTGGGCCTGCTGGTCGGCGACGGCGGTCGAGGCGCCCGCGTACTGAACGTCGGCCTTGAAGCCCGCCTGCTTGAGGCCGTTGGTGAACAGGTCTCCGGCGAGCACCCAGTTCTCCGAGGTCTTCGCCGGCAGCGCGACACCGATGAGGGCGTCCTTGTCGAAGCCCTTGGCGTCGCCGCCGCTGCTGGTCGGCCCCTCGCGGTCGTTGGAGCATGCGGTGCCCAGGGCGAGCAGTGCGACGGCGCCGACTGCGGCGATGCCTCTGGTGATCATTCTGCGCATGGTGAGATGGGCCTTTCTTGCCGTGGTGCTGGAATGTCGAGCGCCGTGGAGTGCGGCGCTGTGGGTGGTGAGTTGACGGCCGTCCCGCGAGGGGAGTTTTCGGTCAGCCGGCGACCGGGGCCTTGTCGGGGTCGGAGGCGGGAGCCTGTTGGTCGGCCGCGTCGGCCGGCTGTTCCTGCCGGAAGGGACGCATCAGCGTTCCGATGATCGAGAAGCGACCCTGCCGCTTGCTGTAGACGTCGAACGCGACGGCGAGGAGGAGGACCAGGCCCTTGATGATCTGAACCATGTCGGAGCCGACGCCTTCGAGCTGCAGACCGTTGTTGAGCAGAGCCATGACGAGGCCGCCGACGATCGAGCCGCTGATGGTGCCGAGGCCGCCGGAGACCGCCGCGCCGCCGATGAAGACGGCTGCGATCGCGTCGAGTTCCCAGCTCAGACCGTCCTGCGGTCCGGAAGCGGCGGAGCGCGCGACGAAGATCATGCCGGCCAGGGCCGCCAGGACCGACATGTTCATCATGACCATGAAGTTGACCCGCTTCAGCTTCACACCCGACAGCTCGGCCGCGCGGGCGTTGCCGCCGACGGCGTAGATGTGCCGCCCGCCGATGGTGTTGCGGGTGTAGTACGAGTACGCGAGCACCAGGACGATCAGGATGATGCCCGAGATCGGCAGGCTGGTGCCGATGCGGCCGCCGGCGAAGCGCAGCGTCGCGAACACGATGACGCCCAGCATCACGGCCAGTCGGAGCACAGTGATCCACACGGGGGCGACGTCGGCGTTCATCTCGCGCCGGGTCTGCCGCGCCTTCCACTCGCGCCACACCATGCCGGCGCAGGCCGCCAGGCCGAGCAGCAGGGTCAGGTTGTTGTATCCGGTGTCGGGTCCCACCTCGGGCAGGAAGCCGGCACCGATCTTGCGGAAGCCCGCGGGGACCGGCACGGTGTCGGCGTTGCCGATGTACTGGTTGCCGCCGCGGAACAGCATCATGCCGGCCAGGGTCACGATGAACGCCGGGACCCCCACGTAGGCGACCCAGAATCCCTGCCAGGCGCCGATCACCGCGCCGACGACCAGGCCCAGCAGGATGCCCACCGGCCAGGGGAGTGAGTGTTCCTGCATCGCCTTGGCCACCACGATGCCGGTGAACGCCGCGACGGAGCCGACCGAGAGGTCGATGTGTCCGGCGACGATCACCATCAGCATGCCGACGGCCAGGATCAGGATGTAGGAGTACTGGCTGACGACCGCGATGAGGTTGCCGGAGGTCAGCGTCAGGCCTCCGGTCCAGATCTGGAACAGCAGGACGATCGCCACCAGGGTGAAGATCATGCCGAACTGGCGGGCGTTGGAGGTCGTGCCCCCGAAGAGGTTCTTCTGCAGGTCTTTTATTCGGCTCATGAGGTCGGGCTCTTCTTCGTAGCGGTCATCTGCTTCATGAGGAGTTCCGGGTCGGCGTCGCGCCGGGCGACCTCGCCGGTGATGGTGCCCTCGAACACCGTGTAGATGCGGTCGCACAGGCCGATGAGCTCCGGCAGCTCCGAGGAGATGACGATGACGCCCTTCCCCTGGCGGACGAGCCGTTGGATGATCCCGTAGATCTCGTACTTGGCGCCCACGTCGATGCCGCGGGTCGGCTCGTCCAGGATCAGCAGGTCCGGGTCGGTGAACATCCACTTCGCCAGAACGACCTTCTGCTGGTTGCCGCCGGAGAGCTTCACGACGCCCTCGTCGACGCTGGGGGTCTTGATCCTGAGGCTGTCGCGGTACTCCTCGGCGATGCGGTGCTCGCTCACCGGATCGATGACCCCGCGCTTGGCGATCTTCGGCAGTTTGGCGGCGACCATCGAGGTCTTGATGTCGTCCAGCAGGTTCAGCCCGATCGACTTGCGGTCCTCGCTGACGTAGGCGAGGCCGTGCCGGATGGCGGCCGACACCGACTTCAGCTGGATCTCCTTGCCGTCCTTGTGGACCCGTCCGGAGAGGTAGGTGCCGTAGGAGCGGCCGAACAGGCTCATCGCCAGTTCCGTGCGACCCGCGCCCATGAGGCCGGCGAACCCGACGATCTCGCCGCGCCGCACGTCGAAGGACGAGCCTTTGCACACCAGCCGCTCGTCGGAGTTCGGGTGGCGCACCGTCCAGTCGTGGACCTCGAAGAAGACCTCGCCGATGTCGGGCGTGTGGTCGGGGAACCGGCTGCTGAGTTCACGGCCGACCATGCCGCGGACGATTCGGTCCTCATTGACGCCGTCGGCCTTGACGTCGAGGCTCTCGATGGTGCGTCCGTCACGCAGGATCGTGATGGTGTCGGCGACCGCTTCGATCTCGTTCAGCTTGTGCGAGATGATGATCGAGGTGATGCCGCGCTCCCGGAAGCCGCGCAACAGATCGAGCAGGTGGCGGGAGTCGTCCTCGTTCAGAGCCGCGGTCGGCTCGTCGAGGATGAGCAGCTTCACGTCCTTGGAGAACGCCTTGGCGATCTCCACGAGCTGCTGCTTGCCGACGCCGATGTCCTTGATCAGGGTGTCGGGGTCCTCCCGGAGCCCGACCTGCTCCAGCAGTTCCAGGGCCCGCAGCTGGGCGGCCTTCCAGTCGATCGCGCCCCGCCTGCGCGGCTCGTTCCCGAGGAAGATGTTCTCGGTGATCGACATGCCCGGCACCAGGGCCAGTTCCTGATGGATGATGACGATCCCGGCCTGCTCGCTGGCCCGGATGTCCTGGAACCGGACCTCGTCGCCCCGGTAGAGGATGTCACCCGCGTAACTCCCGTACGGGTGCACACCGCTGAGCACCTTCATCAAGGTGGACTTGCCGGCGCCGTTCTCCCCGCAGATCGCGTGGATCTCGCCCTCCCGCACGACCAGGTTGACGTCGGCGAGCGCCTTGACCCCGGGAAAGGTCTTCGTGATCGACCGCATCTCCAGCAGGGTCGGGGCCTGCGTCATGAGCGGGTCTCCGTACTGCTGAGACCGTCGCGACGGCCGGGCCCCGAGGCCTCGGGGATGTGGCATTTCGTGGACATCAGCCTGCCTCCGATGGCACTGCACGCAGCGCAGTGCCTCCATGTCCGTCCTGTTACGTCTGCGTGCCGGGACATTAAATCCATTTGTTTTACTAGGTCAATGGCTCGTGACGATATGGTTATCCGTAGCGACAGAGAGGACCGCAGGTGCGGCAGGCAGGAACCAACCTCCCCAAGGTCGGGCGCTACAACCGGGCGGTCGTCCTGGACCAGATCCAGCTCGCCGACGGCATCAGCAGGATCGAGATCGCCCAGCTGACCGGCCTCACCCCGCAGACGGTTTCGGGCATCGTGCGCCGGCTGCTCGACGAGGGCATCGTGCGGGAGGACGGCGCCAGCCGGGTCGCCAGCGGAGGGAAGCCCCGCACCACACTGCGGCTCAACGCCGACGCGGGCAGCGCCGTCGGGCTCCACTTCGACCCTGTCGAACTCACCTGCGCCGTCGTCGACCTCACGGGCCGGCCCCTGGTCGTCAAGAAGCGCCCCACACCGGCCGCCACGGACCCCTCCCACGTCGTGACCGCCATGGCCGAGCTCGTCGCCGACGTGCTGGCCGAAGCGGATGTGCCGCACAGCAGGATCCTCGGACTGGGGCTGGCCGCCCCAGGGCCGATCGACCAGGAGCTGGGCATGATCGTCACTCCGCCCCAGCTCGCACACTGGACTCGTGTGCCCCTGCAAAGCATGCTCAGTGACGCCACCGGACTGCCGGTCACACTCGACAACGACGCCACCGCGGCCGCGATCGGCGAGCGCTGGTCCGGCGCGGGCAAAGGCGTGGCGAACTTCGCCTACTTCTTCTTCGGTACCGGCATCGGCGGCGGCCTCATCCTCAACCACCAGGTCTACAGGGGCGGTTCGCTCAATGCCGGAGAGTTCGGCCACTCCAGCGTGCTGCCCGACGGACCCGAGTGCTACTGCGGCAACAGGGGCTGCTTGGAACGGCTCGTCAACCCCTCGGCGATCGTCGCCGAAGTACACCGTCGGCTCGCCGCCGACTCGGGCGACAGCAGTGTGCTGTCGCAATCGTTCGCCAAAGATCCCGCCTCGGTCGACCACGCCACGATCCGGCTGGCCGCGGCGGCCGGAGATCCCGTGGCAACCGCGGTCATCGACGAAGCCGCGGAACACGTCGCCTCGGTCGCGGTCAGCATCGCCAACTTCATCGACGTCGACCTGATCGTGCTCGGCGGCCACGGCATACAGCACGTGGAATCCCGGTACGTCGACATCGTCGCCGCCGCACTGGCCACCCGACCGCTGGCCCGGAGCATCCGGGTCGTCCAGGTCGAGGCGTCCCCACTCGGAACCGACGGTGCCGTCGTCGGCAGCGCCGCACTCGTCCTGCACGCCGCGTACTCACCGCAGCTGTCGGCACTTCTCGCACACTGAGTCGAGTACGAAGCCGACTCGCGCACCGACCTCACCAGGTTGCCGAACTGCTCCTCAGCGCCGTCCTTACCCCGCATACGGCAGCGGCGACGAACCCACACTGGGCCGGCCCGCCGCCGGCCGTCGGCTACTGGCGTCACACCATGTTGAAGCCCCGCCAGGGGGCGCCTGGCGGGACTCCACATTGTCGCAGCGACTACGCGACCCCTCTCGATCCAGCCGCGTAGCGTGCCCGGAGCGCTGCCGCGAGACCGGAGGTCTCCTCGACGCTGTCATCGAAGGTCACCTCCCATGAACCGCTGTCAATCGCCGCGAAGACCACGAGACATCCTCCGAAGTCATCCACAGCAAATCTCTCTGGTGACAGATAGCTATGGTCCTCGGCTGCCACGAGGAGAAGATCGAAGCACTGTCGGACGCCGACTGCGAACTCCTGCAGCTGCCCCCACGACATGGTGTAACCCTCTGGCGAGGCAAGCACTTTGACCCTGAACTCTTCAAACCCGAGACCAGCAGGGACGTCCCCGACTCCGTCGAAATCCAGGATGCTCCACACCCAGTCGTTGTCCGGAACCAGGGCAATTGAAGTTCCCGAGGCGGACGCCGGCCAGAGACCGGGAGTCATGTCCGAGGAAGGGCAGGACAGGATCCGGGGGCGCAGGCCGCTCTGTGTGCCGGCTGGGCAGGCTCCAAAGTCACCCCTGAGTGTCTCCCCCGTATTCCTCCCCGCCGGGCAGCCCCACCGGACGTCGGCCCTTGGGCTGTTGCGGCTCGGGGCGAGCGGGTACGGGTGGGAGCGGGCGGTCCACCGGGGCGTCGGTGGATACAGTCAGGGGCTCCCCGTGGTGCACCAGCTCCAACGGCTCGCCTTCCACCAGGACATAGCGCGCATGGGCCGGGCCGATGTCCACCCTCAGGCGGCGCCCGCGCACCGTCACCGTGAACGCCACCCGGGACAGCGCCTCGGGCAGGCGTGGCGCGAAGCCCAACCGGTCCAGCTCCCTGTTCTCCCCGACGTGCCGGCGCATGCCGCCGAAGCCGCAGACCAGCGCGATCCACGTGCCGGCGAGCGAGGCGATGTGCAGTCCGTCGCGGGTGTTGTGCTCCAGGTCCTCCAGGTCCATCAGCGCAGCCTCGCCGAGGTACGCGTAGGCCAGCCGCAGATGCCCGGTCTCGGCGGCCAGGGCCGCCTGGCAGCACGCCGAAAGGGAGGAGTCGCGGACGGTGAACGCCTCGTAGTAGGCGAAGTTGCGTGCCTTCTGCTGGTCGGTGAAATCGTTCGGGCACACCATCATCGCGAGCACCACGTCGGCCTGCTTCACCACCTGTTTGCGGTACAGGTCGAAGTAGGGGTAGTGCAGGAGCAGCGGGTAGTTCTCGGGCGGGGTCGCGTCGAAGTCCCAGTGCTGGAAGCGGGTGAATCCGGCCGACTGTTCGTGGACGCCCAGGGCTTCGTCGTACGGCATCGCCATACGGCTCGCGGCGTCCCGCCAGGCAGCCGTCTCCTCGTCGTCGACGCCGAGTCCCTCGGCCCGGTCGGGGTGGCGCGTGGCCGCGTCCGCCGCGGCAAGCAGGTTCTGCCGGGCCATCAGGTTGGTGTAGAGGTTGTCCCGGGCGATGGCGCTGTACTCGTCCGGTCCGGTGACCCCGTCGATGTGGAAGACGCCTTCCGCGTCGTGGTGACCGAGGGAGCGCCACAGGCGGGCGGTCTCCATCAGGAGTTCCAGCCCCTCGGCGCGCTCGAATTCCTCGTCGCCGGTCGCCGTGACGTACCGGTCCGCGGCGATGGCGATGTCGGCGTTCACGTGGAAGGCCGCCGTTCCGGCCGGCCAGTAGGCGGAACATTCGGCTCCGTTGATGGTCCGCCAAGGAAAGGTCGCGCCCGCGAGCCCCAGCTGACGCGCCCGGTCCCGAGCCGCCGGCAGGGTCCGGTGTCGCCACCTCAGTGCCGGGGCGACGGTCTGTGGGGCGGTGTACGTGAGCACCGGCAGCACGTAGGACTCGGTGTCCCAGAAGGAATGCCCGTCGTACCCGGTTCCGGTCAGTCCCTTCGCCGGGATCGCCCGCTCCTCCCCGCGGGCGGCCGCCTGGAGCACGTGGAACAGGGCGAACCGCACCGCCTGCTGGATCTGCGCGTCCCCCTCCACCTCGACGTCCGCGCCGGCCCAGAACTCGTCCAGGTAGGCCCGCTGTTGGGCGACCAGTCCGTCCCAGCCGGCGCTGACGGCGGCCGCCACCGCTCCGTCGACCTGGTCGTGCACCGCAGGCAGCGAGCGCTGCCCGGACCACCCGTAGGCGACGAACTTGACCAGCCGCAGCCGCTGTCCGGGGGCCAGATCCGCGGTCACCGTCAGGCGGCTGACGTCCGGCTCGCTCTGCGCCGTCCACCGTGTGCCCTTGGGCCCTTCGATGAGATGGTCGGCCGCCGCTCCCACGCGCAGTACGCTGCGCTCGGTGCAATGCACGAGCCGCAGCCGGGTGTCCTGGGCGAAGTGTTCCTCAGCCGTCAGCGGTGACCGGGTCACCGCGGCGACGCGCGGGTCTCCCTCGGTGTGCGGCAGTTGCTCGTTGGCGACGAGTTCGGACTGCACGGCCACGGTCACCGGGCCGTCGGTCGGCTCGACCTCGTACATGACCGCGGCCACCGCCCGTTGGGTGAAGGACACCAGACGCTGCGAGGTGATGCGGACCGTGCGGCCGCCGGGCGTGGTCCACCGCGCGGTTCGGCTGAGCACACCGGAGCGGAAGTCCAGGACCCGCTCGTGCTCCAGCAGTCGGCCGTAGCGCAGATCGCACGGGTGGTCGTCGACCTGCAGCCGGATGATCTTGCCGTCGGTGACGTTGATCATCGTCTCGCCGGTCTCGGGATAGCCGTAGCCCGCTTCCGCGTACGGTAGTGGGTTCCGCTCGTAGACGCCGTTGAGGTAGGCGCCGGGCAGTCCGTGGGGCTCGCCCTCGTCGAGGTTCCCGCGCCACCCGATGTGCCCGTTGGACAGGGCGAACACCGACTCGCTCTGGGCGAGCACCTCCAGGTTCAGCTCGGTCTCTCGCAGGCACCACGGCTCGACCGTGAAACTGGGATGGGTGATCACGACGACTCCAGAAGTTCGGCCAGGTCCCGTACGACCACGTCCGCCCCGTGCGCCCTCAGCTGCTCCGCCTGGCCAACCCGGTCCACCCCCACCACCACACCGAAGGCTCCGGCCCGCCCCGCCTCCACACCGGCCAGGGCGTCCTCGAACACTGCGGCCGCGCCCGGCTCTACGCCCAGGACCCGGGCCGCTTCCAGGTAGGTGTCCGGGGCGGGTTTCCCGCGCAGGTCGCGTTCGTGCGCGACCACACCGTCGATCCGTTCCTCGAACATGTCCTCGATGCCGGCCGCCACCAGGACGTCCCGGCAGTTCGCGCTGGACGACACCACCGCGCGCCGCAGACCGGCATCCCGCGCCGCGGTGACGAACCTGACCGAGCCCTCGTACGGCTCCACCCCCTCCTCACGGATCCGGCGCAGCACCAGGTCGTTCTTGCGTGTGCCCAGCCCGTTCACGGTCTCCGCCTGCGGTGGGTCGTCCGGCGATCCCTCGGGCAGACGCACCCCGCGTGCGGCGAGAAAGGTGCGGACCCCGTCCTCGCGGGGCCGCCCGTCCACGTATTCGTCGTAGTCGACGACGGCGGCGAAGGGAACGAACGGGGTTCCCTCGCGTGCCGCGCGCTCGCGGAGATAGCCGTCGAACATCTCCTTCCAGGCCGCCGCGTGCACCTTGGCGGTCTGGGTGAGTACCCCGTCGAGGTCGAACAGGCAGGCACGTACGTGATCAGGAAGCCCGAGCATGCCGTCGAGGCTAGGAGTGTCTTCCGGGCCGCGGTACGCAGACACCGTCCGCCGCGCCGGAAGGAACCCACTCGGTGGACGCAGAGGCGGAGAGCGCACCAACGCGGCCGCGTGAGTGGATCCGAGCCCCTGTGCTCACTGGTCGGCCGGCAGACTCCACCGGTACGGCTCGATGAGCTGGTGGATCCGGTCGGGCCCCCAGGAGCCGGGCGCGTAGGGCTCGACGGGCGGTGGCTTCTCCAGCAGGGGTGTGGCCGCCTCCCAGAGCCGTTCGATGCCGTCCGAGCGCGTGAACAGGGACTGGTCCCCCAGCATGGCGTCCAGGATCAGCCGTTCGTAGCCCTCCAGAGCGTGCACCTCGTTGTAGGAGCCGGCGTACTGGAAGACCATCTCGGCGTTCTCCAGCCGCATCGCGGGTCCGGGTTCCTTGGTGAGGAACCGGGCCGTGATGCTTCCCGGATCGTCGAAGTCGATCACTATTTCGTTACTGCGCAGGCGGGATCCGTGGCTGACGTCCATGGGGAACATCCGAAGCGCCGGCTCACGGAAGCCCAGGGTGACCACATGCCGGCCCTGGCCGAGGGACTTGCCGGACCGCAGGAAGAAGGGCACGCCGGCCCATCGCCAGTTGTCCAGCTCGACGCGCAGGGCCACGAAGGTCTCGGTGTCCGACTGCGGGTCCACTCCCGGCTCGTCGCGGTAGCCCGTGTACTGGCCGCGCACGACGTGGGCCGGGTCCACCGGCCGCAGGGACTGGAAGACCTTCTCCTTCTCGGCCCGCAGCGCGTGGGCCTCCAGCGAGGTCGGGGGTTCCATCGCCACGAACCCCATGAGCTGGAAGAGATGAGTGACGATCATGTCCCGGAAGGTGCCGGTCCCTTCGAAGAAGCGGGCCCGGCCCTCGATACTGATCTTCTCCGGTACGTCGATCTGCACATGGGTGATGTGGTCCCGGTTCCAGATGGGCTCGAAAAGACCATTGCCGAACCTCAGGGCGAGGATGTTGTCCACCGACTCCTTGCCCAGGAAATGGTCGATACGGAAGATCCTGGACTCGTCGAACACGGCGTGGATCGTGGCGTTCAGGGCCTGGGCCGACGGCAGGTCGGTGCCGAACGGCTTCTCCACGATGACCCGGGCGTCCTCCGCGAGCCCTGTGTCGCCGAGCAGTTGGACGACGGAGGGGAAGGCGACCGGGGGCACCGCCAGGTGGGCGAGCAGGCGCGCCCGGCCTCCGAGCGCCCGCTGCGCCTCCCGTACGGCGGTCAGCAGCGGCTGCGGATCCTCCGGGTCCGCGGCGCCGAAACTGAGTGATTCTTCGAACGCCTGCCACGCCTTGCCCTCCGGTTTCGACCGGCCGAACTCGGCGACCGCCTCGCGAGCGTGGGTGCGGAACTCCTCGTCGCTGAGGGCGCAGGAGGCGGGCGACGATCCCACCACGCGGTAGTTCTCCGGCATCAGACCGGCGTGAGCCAGGTGGAACAGTCCTGGCAGCAGTTTGCGACGGACCAGGTCACCGGTCGCGCCGAAGAGCACGATCACATGGTCGTCCGGGCGAGGGGCCGAAGACGCGGACGGGGTCGAGGGCGAAGTCGAGGTCGGAGTCTGTTGCGCCACGGTTCAGTTCGCCTTCTCGGCGTGCCCGCCGAACTCGCCGCGCATGGCCGAGAGCAGTTTGTCGGTGAACTCGCCAAGGCCGCGCGAGGCATAGCGCTGGTAGAGGGCGGTGGTGATCACCGGTGCGGGCACGCTCTCGTCGACCGCCGCCAGCACCGTCCAGCGGCCCTCCCCGGAATCGGAGACCCGGCCGGCGAATCCGTCGAGCTCCGGCGACCGGGCCAACGCGTCGGCGACCAGGTCGACCAGCCAGGAGCCGACCACCGAGCCGCGCCGCCACACCTCGGCGACCTCGGCGACGTCGATCTCGTAGGAGTAGGCCTCGGGGTCGCGCAGCGGGGCGGTCTCGGCGTCGACCGTACGGTTGTGCAGTCCCACGTCGGCGTGCTTGATGACGCTCAGGCCTTCGGCGATGGCGGCCATCATCCCGTACTCCACGCCGTTGTGGACCATCTTCACGAAGTGGCCGGCACCACTGGGCCCGCAGTGCAGATAGCCGTCGGGGGCGGTGCCGGTCGTGGCGGTCCGGCCGGGGGTGGGCTCGGCACTGCCGGCGCCCGGGGCGATCGTGCGCAGCAGGGGGTCGAGGCGCTGGACGGCGTCCGTCTCTCCGCCGACCATCAGGCAGTACCCGCGCTCCAGGCCCCAGATGCCCCCGGAGGTGCCGCAGTCCACGTAGTGCACACCGAGCGGCGCGAGTTGCCGGGAGCGGGTGATGTCGTCCCGGTAGTAGGAGTTGCCGCCGTCGATCACGATGTCGTCGCGGATGAGCAGGTCGGCCAGTTCATCGACCGTGCGCTGCACCACGCCCGCGGGCAGCATCAGCCAGATGTTCCGCGGCCGGCTGAGCTTGCCGACGAGGTCCTGAAGGGAGGATGCCGCGGTGGCGCCCTCCTGCTCCAGCTCCTTCACGGCGGCGGCGTCGAGGTCGTACACCACGCAGGTGTGTCCGTCGCGCATGAGCCGGCGCACCAGGTTGGCGCCCATGCGTCCGAGTCCGACCATGCCGAGTTGCATGGGGGTGTGGGTGGTCATGGTCTGCCTTCCCGTTGCGCTCTGTACGCTCTGCACCGCACCCCGGGTGGGTGCGATCAGGTGAGGGGTCCCGGCTCCTGCTGGGCCGCCAGCACCTCGCGCGCGGTCTGAGCGACCCTCTGGGGGGTGAATCCGAACTTCGTGAGCAGGTTCTTCAGTGGGGCCGACGCTCCATAGGTGTGCATGCCGACGACCGCTCCCCGATCGCCCACGTAGCGGTCCCAGCCGAAGGTCGACGCCTGCTCCACTCCCACACGCGCGGTGACATCGGGCGGCAGCACCGCGTCGCGGTACTCGCGCGGCTGCCGGTCGAACAGTTCCCAGCAGGGCATGCTGACCACGCGGGCCGTGATGCCTTCGGCGGCCAGTTCCTCCCGTGCCGACAAGGCGAGGGAGACCTCCGACCCGGTGGCCAGCAGCAGGACCTGCGGTGCGCCGTCGGGGGCGTCGGCCAGGACGTAGGCGCCGTGGGCCACACCGGAGGCCGGTGCGAAGACGGAGCGGTCGAGGGTGGGCAGGGCCTGGCGGGAGAGCACCAGTGCGGCCGGTTCGTGGCGCAGGGCGGCCACCACGCGCCAAGTCTCCACGACCTCCGCCGCGTCGGCCGGACGGAACACAAGCAGGCCGGGCATGGCCCGGAGACCGGCGAGCTGTTCGACCGGCTGGTGGGTGGGGCCGTCCTCGCCGACGCCGATGGAGTCGTGCGTGAAGACGTGCACCACCGGGATCTCCATCAGGGCGGACAGCCGGATGGCCGCCTTGGCGTAGTCGGAGAAGATCAGGAAGCCCGACCAGTACGGCCGTAGCTTGGTCAGTGCCATGCCGTTGGCGATGGCCGCGGAGGCGTGTTCGCGCACTCCCAGGTGGAGGTTGCGTCCGCCCGGCTCGTTCGGTTGGCAGTCCCCGGCCCCGTCGAAGGTCAGCCGTGTCTTGGTGGACGGTGCCAGGTCGGCGGAACCGCCCAGCAGCCAGGGCACGCTCTGGGCCAGCGCGTTGAGGACACGGCCCGAGGAGTCCCGGCTCGCCAGTCCCTTGGCGTCGGGGGCGAACTCGGGGAGAGCCGATTCCCAGTCCTCGGGCAGCTCCCGGCGCTGCATGCGCATCACTTCGTCGGCGAGCCGCGGCCAGGCCGTCCGGTACGCCTCGAAGGTCTCGTCCCACGCCGTGCGCAACCGCGCGCCGCGAGCGCCGATGCCCTCGGCGAAGTCCTTGTGGACCGTGTCGGGGATCAGGAAGCGTTCGTCGGGCGGCAGGCCCAGGAAGCGCTTGGCGCTCCGGACCCCTTCCTCACCGAGGGGTGCGCCATGGGCCTGGGGCGAGTCCTCCACGGGCGAGCCGTAGCCGATGTGGCTGTGCACCAACACCAGGGTGGGCCGCTCCTTTTCGGCGCGGAAGGTGTGGAAGGCGCGGGCAACGGCGTCCAGGTCGTTGGCGTCGGCGACGGTGGTGACGTTCCAGCCGTAGGCGAGGAACCGGGCCGCCACGTCCTCGGTGAAGGTGATGTCGGTGTGGCCCTCGATGGTGATCCGGTTGGAGTCATAGATCCAGCACAGGTTCGACAGGCCCTGGTGTCCAGCGAGGGAGGCCGCCTCGGAGGAGATGCCCTCCATCATGCAGCCGTCCCCCGCCAGCGCGTAGACGTCAAAATCGAACAGCGGGAAGTCGTCCTGGTTGTACCGGGCGGCCAGCCAGCGGCCGGCCAGTGCCATGCCCACAGAGGTGGCGACTCCCTGTCCGAGTGGTCCCGTCGTCGTCTCCACACCGCTGGTCCACCGGTACTCCGGGTGACCTGGGCAGCGGGAGTCGAGCTGTCGGAAGTTCTTGAGGTCGTCGAGCGTGACGGCGGAACGTCCCAGCACCTCGTAGTCCGGGTCCACCGCACGTACGCCCGCCAGGTGCAGCAGCGACCACAACAGGACGGAGGCGTGCCCCTCGGAGAGGACGAAGCGGTCCCGGTTGGGCCAGATGGGGTTCTCCGGGTCGAAGCGCAGGAACTTCTGCCACAGCGTGTACGCGACGGGGGCGATCCCCATGGGAGTGCCGGGGTGTCCGGACTCCGCCTGCTGGACGGCGTCCATGCACAGGCCACGGACGGTGTTCACCGACAGCATGTCCTGGTCGGTCATGGGCGGCGGTCCGATCTCTTCGAGTCACCTGCCCTCCCAGTACACGCCGAATCGCCGCTGCGCGCATGCCCGTGGCGATCGGCCCTGCCACCGGGCCCAGTCGGTCGGCCGTACGCGAGCGGAGGCCGGTCGGCAGTTGCCGCACGTCGGCGCTGCACCCGTACGCCCCAGGAACGGAAACCCCACGAGCCTGGGGTACGGCTGCGGTTCCCGGCAGGCGGCGGGCACACGGCCGACCCACCGCCACGGGGTCAGACGAGGGGCCGGAGCCGAATGCCGACACGGACCCAACGAGCGACGGGGCTCCCCCGCGAGCAGAGTGAGGGAGTATCGCCTGCGCGGGCGCCGAGAGGGGCGGCCGGGCGGGTGTCAGCGGCCAGGCCCTTGGCATGGCGGTGCGCGCCGGGCCCGACAACGTCGCGCGTGCCCGGCGGTGGGACGAGGAGCTTCGGCGCCTGGCGTTCGGTGTGAGACTGGGTACGAAAGGGGTGATCCCTGTGTCGGACCCACCGCACGCGTCCACCGGTCCCGACACCGCTGTCAACGAGCATCGGCTGGGAGAGTTGATCATCGAGGCGCAGACGGCCCTGCCGGTCGAACTGCCCGCCTTGGCGAACCGGTGCGCCGGCGCCCTCGGACTGCAGACCGCGCTGATCCACCTCGTCGACCTGCAACAACGGCTACTCATTCCCCTCGAAGAGGGCTTGAAGCCGCTGCCGGTGGACCGCTCTCCGGCCGGCTGGGCGTACCGCACGGTCTCCCCGCGGGTGGCCGAGGCCGACGACGGCTTGATCGTCTGGATGCCTCTGGTCGACGGTGCGGAGCGGCTGGGTGTACTGGCGGTGCGGACCGCCTCGCTCGACGGGATACTCATGCGCCGCATTCGGATGCTGGCCCATCTCCTCGCCATGCTGATCACCTCCAAGCGCGCCTACAGCGACTGGCTCGCCGCCCGTACCCGCACCGCGACCATGCAGTTGCCCGCCGAGATGCTGCGGGCCTTCCTGCCACCCCGCACCATCGGCAGCACCAGGTGCGTCTCGACAGCGGTGATGGAACCGGCGTACGACATCGCCGGCGACGCCTTCGACCACTCGGTGGTCAAGAACATCCTGCACACCATGATCCTCGACGCCATGGGGCACGATCTGACCGCCGGCCTGACCACGTCGGTCGCCATGGCGGCGGCACGCAACGCCCGCCGTGCCGGTGGCGATCCGGCCGACGTCGTCTGCTCCGTCGACCAGGCCCTCGCCAGGTGGTTGCCCGACCAGTTCTGCACCGGCGTCGTGTGTCGGCTCGACGCCGAGACCGGGGTGCTGCGCTGGGTCAATTGCGGTCACCCCCCACCACTGCTGATCCGCGCCGACCGGGTGCTCACCGGCGCGCTGGACAGCCCCCCACAGCCGCCGATCGGCCTGGCCGGCACACTCGCCCCGGCAGCCCGTCAGGTCTACGAGACGACACTCGAACCGGGCGACTGCGTCCTGCTCTACACCGACGGTGTCGTGGAGGCACGCGACGCGGACGGTGCGGAGTTCGGCCTCGACCGGTTCACCGACTTCATCATCCGCTCCAACGCCGCCGACCAGCGCCCCGCCGAGGTGCTGCGGCTGCTCATCCACGCCATCCTCGATTACCAGCGCGACCAACTGCGGGACGACGTGACCATCCTGCTCTTCGAATGGCGCCCGCAGCACCGGTGACATGGCATGGCACCGAGCCTCGCTGTGCTCAGGCGCTGCCTCCGGCCGGGTCGGGTATTTGGCATGCGCCTCCTGTGGCAGTGTCCGGCCTGGGAACGCCGGCTGCAGCACGGCCGCGCAGGCTCACCGGACCGGCGAAGTAAGGGGTGCGCGACGGAACAGTTCCGCACTCGTGGCCGTGCGCCAGCGGGGCTCCTTCCCCGGAACCGCAGGACGGCAGTGCAGTCCTGCGCTGTCGACAGTGACGTCGGGTGGCGAGGTGTCAGGGTCGTGTGGGGCGTCAGCGGTGAACGGTGACGGCGGGGCCGCGCATCGAGGGACAGCAGGCCGTCGGCCAGCGCGAGAGCGGGTAGCCGGCCGAGGCGAACATGATGCCCGAGAAACGAGAGCGGTGAGCGCGTAGGCGGCGCCGGACAAGAGGGAGGGCCCGGTGAGGCTGGGCTGCCGAAGGAAGCGAGGCTCCCGGTCGGGGCAGCGAGATGGGGACCACCGGTCACGCCGCTCAGGGTGGTTGCGCCCAGACCGGTGTAGACGGGCTGGGCGCGTCGGACGGGTGTCGCTCGCCTCGGACCGCTAGCGTCCAGTGAGTCCCATCATGCAACTGACGAGGAGGGCTGATGAGTTCCACTCCCGCGGGCGCTGCCGATGTCACCGTCGAACGTGACGGGCACGTCCTGCTGATGGGCCTGTACCGCCCGGCCAAGCGAAACGCGTTCACCCGGCGGATGCTCACCGAACTGTCGGCCGCCTACGCTGGAGTCCGACGACGACCTCTGGTGCGGGGTCCTGTTCGCCCACGGCGACCATTTCACGGGGGGCCTCGACATGGTCGATGTCGGCGCGGACCCGGCCGCGGGAAAGTTCGACTCCCCCAAGGGCGGCCGTGACCCGTGGCGGCTGGGCGGGCCCTGGACCAAGCCGGTCGTCGCGGCGGCGCAGGGCTGGGTGATGACGCTGGGGATCGAACTGCTGCTCGCGGCCGACATCCGCGTGGCGGCCCAGGACGCGCGTTTTGCCCAGCTCGAAACCCGCCGCGGCATCTACCCCTTCGGTGGCGCCACCTTCCGTTTCCCCCAGCAGGTCGGCTGGGGCAACGCCATGCGCTGGATCCTGACCGGGCAGGAGTTCGACGCCGCCGAGGCACACCGTATCGGCCTCGTGCAGGAACTCGCCGCCGACGGGCCAGCGGCGACCGAGCGCGCAACGCTGATCGCCGCACCATCGCCGAGAAGGCGGCCCCGCTGGGGGTGAGGGCCATCCTCAACTCCGCCCACCTGGCACAGGAACAGGGCGAGAGGGCCGCGATCGAGCGGCTGCGCCCCGACATCGCCCGGCTCATCGCCACCGCCGACGGCGCCGAAGGCATCCAGTCCTTCATCGAGCGCCGCGACGCCGCTTTCACCGGCCGCTGACGCAACCCCGCCACGTCGCGCGGCCCGTGCTGACCGTGGCCGTGAACAGTCCGGCAATGCCCACCGGGCAGGCAGCGGAGCTCCTGTGTGGAATCGCTTCAACCTCAGCAGCGGGGTGATCGACGAGGCAACCGAACCGTTTCCGGAAGTCTTCTTTCTCACCTACGGAAAGAGACACTCCAGGTCCTCTGCGAGGCCATTCCGGGACCTGTCCTCGAACAGGCCGAGATGCCGTACCGAAGCCTTTGCATGTCCGGGTTGCCTCCCCTGCCCGAGCACGACTGAGGAGCCTATCGTGAGGGCCGCCGCGAAAACGCGTGCGCATACCGGGCTCGGCTGACCCGGACTTGAAAGAGACGCTCTAGTTGACGGAGCCATCCCTCGGCGGGAGTTGCCATGGGTACGTCGCGGAACACAGTGGGAGCCATCTTCGTAGGGGCCACTCTGATGGCGACTGTCGGGGCGATCGGCTACCCCGTGGTGCTGGGGATGCAGAAGACGGGCACGGCATCATCGAGGGTGGTGGCCGACACGGACTTCGGGCCGTTGACGAAGAACGACCGTGACTTCGTGGTCGAGGTGCACGCGGCGGGACTGTTGGAACTCCCGGCCGGACGGCTGGCGTTGAAGAAGGGCACTGCCGGGGACGTTCGCGCCGCCGGGCAACGCCTCGTCAACGCGGACGTCAGCCTCGACGCAACCTGCCGCAAGGCCGCTACCCGCCTCGAGGTCACCCTGCCCGACAAACTCTCCCTGCAACAGCAGACTTTCCTGACGGCCATGACCAACGACCGTGGCAAGCAGTTCGACTCGGACTTCGCCAACGTATTGTGGACCGCCAACAGCCGGCTCCTACCAAGGATCGCGGACATCCGGACCACTACCAGGAACACGCTGATACGCCAGCTCGCCGACCAAGCCGACACCAGCGTCCTGGACCACATGACCGCGCTGGAGAAAACCGGCCTGGTCGACTATGACCAGGTGGCCTGAAGTGGCGTGATCAACCAATGTGGCGGGGCGGCCGAGTAGGAATCGGTCAGGGCTTTAGGGTGTTGGCTTGGGTGACATTGACGACCGCCCAGACCTTGTCGACGGACTTGTATTCGGTGCTGTCGGCCCTCGCATGGAGTCCTTCGCTGGCGAGCAGCAGTTCACCGAGACCTTCGCGGAACTCGCTTCTGCCGGAAACGGTGACGAACCAAGCTGCCGCCTTGTCCTCGCGCCATCCTCCGTCGAGGGGGACGCCCGGTTCACGCGGGCTGATCTCACTGCGGGCCTTGCCCAGCTTCTGCGCGGCCGGGCGCGTTCGTGCCCGCTCACGCGAAGAAGGCTGCCACCAAGCCTGGGGTACCGCCGGTAGGACGTGACGTAGCAGCGGATCAACTTGAGCGGTTGGGTCCCGCCGTCATCTGTCCCGCCCTCCGTCGCGTGGACGCCCTCTGGGCCCGCTGCGCGGCAATCGCTTCTTCACCGACTCGGTCGCAATGACTCCGCCGATCGCGATCGCGGGTGCGCCGTGCATGATGGCTCAGTGGAAACAATTTCCGGTCAAGCGCGGACGACCATCTGGTGGGCGAATGGCTGGAGCCGTTCAAGGATTCGGTGGCCGCGCTCAGGCTCGGTACTGGTAGCAGCGACAGCGACAGGCCAGTCGCGAACTTGCTGACGCTGAAAGTGCACGTGGGCGTAGCCGAGATCGCAGAGTCTGTGATCGCCGCATCGCCCAACGACGAGCAGGGCATCTGGGGAGACCTGTTAGCCACCGCCACCCTCAGCGGCGACAACCCCGACTGGCCTCTGGTGCAACGCATTTGGGACACCGTGGTGAGCCTGTGGGGGGCGGTTCCGTGGGACGAGTCCTCCGGGTTCGAGATCGCTGCCAGGACGCCGCAGTACTGAGCTCTTACCAAGGTCCCGACCAGTTGCCGTCGACAACACCTCTGGGAGCCTCAGATCGCAGGCGCGCGACTTCAGAACCGCAGTCGTGCCCAGGGAAAGGATGGAGCGCACGTGACGACCCAAACACCGGCCGAGCAAGCCTTGGCTCACTCGTACACCTCCGGTGACGGCAGCGTCAGGTTCAGCATCGCCGATCTGTCGGTGGACCACCACCCGAATGGTCATGCGGTGCTGGCGTACCAGATCACCGTAGAACGCAGCGGCTGGCCGGACGAACGTTGGATGGTCAATCTGCCTATGGACGACCGGTCCTTCGCCGACGTCTTGGCCGCCTCCGCACCCGATCCTGACCGACTGCGGCAGCTCGTGCACCTAGTCCGCGCCCTGCTGGAGGAGTGGTGGGACACCAAGGGCCACAATCGGCAGTCAGCGAAGCTCGGACGCCGACTTCTCTGAGGCCAACCGACGCCCCCTTCACTTGGGAGCGGTTCAACATGGCGAAGACCGACTCCGGCTGGCTATTGCTGTTCGCGAACCTTCTGGTCGGCGTGGCAGCCGCCGGCGTGTTCACCTGCCTCAGTGCCGCAGGAACTACGTTGTGCCCCAGCCCTGCCCGGTTCTACCCGGACTCATCCGGAGTCCTCTGGCGGAGTCCTCTGAGGCCGCAGCGCCAGCCATCGAGAAAGTTCCCCGATCCCGCCTTCGCTGACCAGTGGCCTCGCGCTGCCGCGGCTGCTCGGCCCGGCGTGGTGCCGCGGGTACGGGATTCGATCGTCGGTAGCGTCGGTGGTGTGCTGTCGTTGCGTGGTCTGACCGGGTCGAGGTCGCTGCTGGTTGCCGTGGTTGGCGTGGCAGCGTTGTTGGCGGTCGGCGTCGCCCTGGTGGGGCTGGTGTTGAACGCACACCACGAACAGGCCGCACGCCGGATCGAGACCCGCTGGCGCCCGGCCATCACAGAACTCGGCGCCGTCCACGCGGCAGCAGGTGACCTGCGGGCCGCGGCCCTGGCCGCAGCGGCGAGCCAGGAACTGCGCAAGGACGCCCAGATGGCGTTGGGAGAGCACCTGAAGGTGCTGCGGCGGCTGGCCGCCAGTGCGGATACTGAGGTACACGCGAAAACCACGGACCTCGAACGCAGTGCCGCCCGGTGGCTGGAGGAGGCCCGCCCCATCGCGGTGGCGGACGGCGTACGGGTCTACGCGCTGCCTGCATCCGCGGTCGGCGCGGATCCCGCTGAGGGCACCTACGCGGCGGTCGACGCCCGGGCGCGGGCACTCGCGGCACTGTTGGAGCAGCGCAGAGGCAAGGACGTACAAGCCACGTCATGGCACATGACCGGGGTGATGCTCTACATCCTGGGCCTGTCGGGTGCGTTGCTGGTCGCGGCGGTGGTGTCGGCAGCGGTGCTGCAACGCCGCTATCTCGCCCCTGCGGGCGCGCTCGCCAAGAACCTTCGGCGTGCGGCCAGCGGCGACACATCCGCCAGGGCGCCGTCCAAAGGCGGCCGGGGGTGGATCGGCCGACTGACCCGGGAGGCCGAAGGGGTACGCGAGCGTCTAGCCCTGTCCCAGCGCCAGTCCCGCCGTGACCAGGAAGCCCTCGTCCAGGTGGGGCCGGCGGTCAAGGGCCTGCACAAGATCCTGGCCACCTGCGAGGACCCGGGCCCCGGAATCGTGACTGCCGGCGACGTGCGCGCGGCCGAGGGGAAGCGGCATGGCCGCCGACTGGCATTGTTCGCGAGTCCGCGTAGAACCTTGTGCAGACGCCGCCACACCTGCCTAGTTCCACCCGACGAACGAGCCCGGCATCCACGCCCCGTGGCTCTACAACGCCCTGGGCAGTCCCTGGAAGCCCAGGAAACGATGCGTCAGATCCTCAACACCGTCTACGGAACCGGGCCCCGGGACCGGCCCGGCGAGCGACGACGATCTCGCCCCTGTGTGCCGAAGTGAGGCGATGCCCTCGGCGCCCTTCCGCGTCGAGGGCATCATGGCCGGCCCGGGTCAGGGCCGGCTCCACGCCCTCAGTGCACGACCTTGGTGCACGTGACCGTGGTCTTCCCGTTGCTCGTCCGGACGACCCACTTGCTGCCGCTCAGCCCGCCGAGGTCGAACCTTCCCGACTTGTCCGTGGACACGGTGCCCGAGCTGGAGCCCCTGTAGGTCACCTTCGTCCCGCTGGGAAATCCCACACCCCAGAGGTGGTACTTGCCGTTCGACTCCGTTTCGACGTGGCACACCGCGGCCGACGGCGCCTTGGCCGCGACCGGGGCAGCGGCGTGTGCGGCAACCGCGGGGCCCACGGCAAGCGCCGGGGTGGCCAGGAACGCAACTGCTGCGAGACGACGAGTCCGGTTCATCATTCAACCTGCCTTGGACGCTACGAATGCGGCCCGTGGGACGTGACGGCTCCGTGACCCGCGGCGGCGGTCGCACAGAACCCCGAGGGCGGAAATCCTCGCTCCGTCACGCCGTGCAGATGGCACCCCACATGGTCGACGCGTGCGCGGATGTTCCGTGGCACTTCGTGGGGTTCGAGACGTCCTCCATCGTATCGTCCGGGTTGTCGCGCAGCATCTCGCGCACCGGGGTCGGACGGGACGAGCGACGTAACCTGACGGCTGCTGTTGCGGACGAGGGAGGCCAAGCATGCGTGTGGCGGTGTTCGCGCTCGGGGGCACGATCTCGGTGTCAGGGCGTGCCAGGGGGGAACGGCTGACGGGCGCGGAGATCACCTCAGCGGTGCCGGGGCTGGACGTGCTCGGGGTGACGCTGGACGTACGCGACGTCCGTGCCGTGCCCAGCGGGAGCCTGACGTTCGCCCATGTCCTCGACGTCGTCCGGGACGCCGCGCGGGCCGTGGTGGAGGGTGCGGACGGCGTGGTAGTCACGCAGGGGACGGACACGCTGGAGGAGACAGCGTTCATCGCCGACCTGGCGTGGGCGCATGACGCACCGTTCGTACTGACCGGGGCGATGCGGCAGCCGAGCATGGCCGGCGCCGACGGACCGGCCAACGTGCTGGCGGCGGTACGCGTCGCCGTGTCGCGCGAGGCGCGCGGGCTCGGTGCGCTGGTGGCCTTCAACGACGAGGTGCACGCGGCGCGTTGGGTGCGCAAGTCGCACAGCACGAGCACGGCGACCTTCGTGTCACCGAACGCCGGTCCCGTGGGGCACGTCGTGGAGGGCCGGATGCGGGTCCTTGCCCCGCCGCCGCGTCGCGGCACCCTGCCGGACGCCTTCGACACGGAGCGGCTCGACGCCGTACGCGTGGCCCTGCACACGGTCACGCTCGACGACGACGGCGCCCAACTCGCCGGGCTGGACGGGACGCACCAGGGCCTGGTGGTCGCCGGATTCGGGGTCGGGCACGTACCGGTGTCGCTCGTTCCCGTGCTGGGCGCGCTGGCCGAGCGCATTCCCGTCGTGCTGACCTCCCGCACGGGCGGTGGCGCGGTGCTGCGGCACACCTACCACCAGCCCGGCTCGGAGACGGACCTGCAAGAGCGCGGACTGGTCAACGGCGGGCTGCTCGATCCGTACAAGGCCAGAGTGCTGCTCCGGCTGCTGCTCACCGCGGGTGCGGATCGCGACAAGGTGGCGTCGGCGTTCGCCGAACACGGTTAGGGTCCGGCTTCCGGCCCGGACGGCGGCCGGGCCGGAAGCGGCTCGCGTCACGCCCGGTCCGCGCCCCCGGTCAGAAAGGCCGTGAGGGCCTCCGCCACGGCGTCGGGTGCCTCGACCTGCGGGTAGTGCCCGACGGGGGCGGGCACGGCGAGTTCGACGATGTGCGCCGCGGTGAGGCGGGCCCGGATCCGCTCCAGGACGTGCGCGCCGCTGATGGGATCGGCCGGGCCCCAGACGAACAGCGTCGGTCCCGGGTACTCCTCCAACGCGCCCACCCAGCGGGCGGCGTGCTGCTTGCGCTCGTCGATGTAGCGCAGCAGCCGGTGGGCCAGCAGATGGCCGTTGTCGTGCGAGACGCTCTCCCACATGGCGTGCAGGTCTTCGTCCGCCACTGGTCTGGCGAGGACTTGACGCATGGACGAGGTGAACCGGCGTTCCGTCATGGCGTGTACGAGCACCGCTCCGGCGCGGCTGTGCAGCAGGCGCTGTGGGGCGATGGGCCGGTGCAGGTCCGGATACAGGCCGCCGTTCAGCCAGGCCATACGACGGACCCGGCCCGGGTCGCGCGCCAGCAGTTCCTGGCCGACGCTGACTCCGTAGTCGTGGGCCACCAGCGCCGTGTCACCGATGCCCAGGGCCTGCCAGACGCCTTCGACGAGTTCGGCCTGTTCCACGACGGAGTAGACGTGGTGGCGCGGCTTGTCGCTCGCCCCGAAACCGAGGAGGTCGAGCGTGAGCACACGGCAGCCGTGCGCGGCGAGGTGCGGCACGACCACGGACCAGTCGTGCGAGGACGTGGGAAACCCGTGGATCAGGGTGACCGGCAGTCCGTCGGCCGGACCGTCCTGACGCACGAACAAATCGAATCCGCGCGAGCGCGTCGTCACGCGCATCCGGCCGCCACCGGCGACCCACTCATCGATGTCGGGCAAAACCCCCGCCATGACAGCTCCTCCACGGATCGAGGCAGGCAACTACGACCGACACTCAATATCAGAGGCCGTCCGGCGGGGGGCGCACCGGGCGCCGGTGAAGGTGAAGCGGGCAAGTCACGGCGAGGCCGGCGATGAGCAGTCGTACGGCCGGGGCCTGCCTCGCCCGGTGGCGATCCGCGGCCCATCGGCCGGTGCGTGCCCGTCGCCCTTGACAAACCCCCTCGCACAGCTGAAGGCTGACCGACCAGTCGGTATGAAGGGGCGGAGCGTGTGACCGAGTTGAGCATCTCCACTGCGGTGGGCCTATTTGACGCGGTCGCGGCGGGCCCGCGCGAGGGCCGCCCGGTGTTGTTGCTGCACGGCTTCCCGCAGACGAGCCGGGCATGGCATCAGCAGATCACGACGCTGGCCGCGCACGGTTACCGGGTCGTGGCACCCGACCAGCGCGGGTACTCCCCCAGGGCTCGCCCCGAACGGCCCGAGGACTACCGGATCGGCGTCCTGGTCGACGACGTCGTCGCGATCACTGAAGGACTGGGCTGGGCATCGTTCGACCTGGTCGGCCATGACTGGGGAGGCGCAGTCGCGTGGTGGACCGCCCATACCCACCCCGGCCGCATACGTACCCTGACGGTTGTCTCGACCCCGCATCCCGGCGCCCTTGCCACCACTCTGCGCACCGACCCGGACCAGCGCGAACGATCACGCTACATGATCGACTGGCGCGAAACGCCCGCAACCGAAGAGCTCATGCTCGCCGACAACGCCGAGGTACTTCGCGCGATCTACGCCGGAAAGATCCCGCAGGACGGTGTCGAGGCCTACGTGCGCCACCTTTCCCAGCCGGGCGCTCTCACCGCGGCGCTGAACTGGTACCGGGCCGGCCGCCCCGACGGCGCGATCGGCGCGGTGGACGTGCCCACCCTGTATGTCTGGAGCACGGAGGACAGCGCGTTCGGCCCGGCAGCGGCGCAGGAGACCGGGCAGTGGATCAAAGGGCCGTACCGGTTCGAGACCCTCCAAGGCGTCAGCCACTGGGTCCCCGAAGAGGCGCCCGAGACACTGAGCCGCCTGCTGCTCGAACATCTGCGCGCGCACGGCGAGCACGGAACCACAGCGAACACCCGTCTGCCGAATCCCGGAAGGTGACGAGATGAAGACCGCGCGAGCAGCATGGCGCCGACTCGAACCCGTACACGGCATGATCTACTTCGCCCCCGAGGCAAGGCGGCGGTACGCGGACCTCGGACTGAGTGGACGGGCCGGGTACTTCGCTTCCCGCAGCGCCGCCTTCGGCCGAGCATCCGCTGAGCTTGTCATCGCGACCTTCTACAACTTCAACCCCGATTTGGTGCGGAAGGCGGTCCACGGGGTCTGGGACGCGACGACACCGCAGCAGGTGCTGGACGCGCGGAACGCCGCCGCGAGTGAGGCCCTGCGGCGTGCCGGGATCCACGAACTCCCCGCTTTCGATGAGGTCTTGGCGCTGACTCGCAGGGCCGCCCAGGCCGCCGGCGAGCACGCTCAAGGCCGCCCGCTGTTCGCCGCACATGCCGCGCTGCCTTGGCCGGATGAGCCCGTCCTGCAACTCTGGCACGCCCAGACGCTGCTCCGGGAGTTCCGGGGAGACGGCCATGTCGCGTGCCTGCTCACCGAGGGAGTCGGAGGCCTGGAGGCCTTGATTCTGCACGCTGTCACCGGTGACGTTCCCGTCGACTTCCTCAAGGCGAGCCGCGCATGGCCCGAGGACGAGTGGGCCGACACCAAAGAGCGGCTGCGCACGCGAGGTCTCCTCGATGGCGATTCCCTCAGCCCGGAAGGCGTACGCCTGCGTCAGCACATCGAGGACCGCACCGACCGTCTGGCCCTCCCCGCCTACGCCGCCCTGGGTGACAGCGGCTGCGAACGTCTCGCCGAACTCGCAAGCCCCTTCGGCCGCGCCGTTGTCGAAGCCGGCCTCCTCAAGGTCGGCTGAACAGGGCTTTCACCCGGGTCACTTCCCGCTTGATCCGCTCGTCAGCGCAGGCCAGGAGGATCCCGACAAGACCCAGACGAACTGATCCCCGGCGTCGACACGGCCAACAGCAAGCCATAGCCTCACACCGTGAGTGACGCTTTCGAGGCAGCAGAGGCCTTCAAGAACCGCTGCCTGAGGGTGGGCCCGCACAAACCGAACATCAGGGTCTCACTCACCCATCTGCACTACGTCGATACGGCAGACCCGACCGAGGTCTGGGGCTCCTTCATCGACGAAATTCTGCTGGACCATCTCCCACAACTGCCACACGCCTGGCCTGCCGATGCCACCGGTCTCGTCGAACGCTCCCCCGAACTCCCCGTGCGATGAGCGACAACGAAGCGAGCTTGCCCCACGTGGATGAACAGAGTGGCGGCAGGACCGTTTCAGAATGACCTGTTGCGGCAGCGGTGCCGACTGGGCATCCGCTACGGCCGTGGACCAATGGGTCGGACCTGAGCCCTGCGTGTCGGTGGCCGTGGGTATCGTCCGCGCCGTGGCATCAAGCGACCGTCTGCTCGATCTGATCCGGAACACGCCGGACGTCCACGACCTACTGCGGGCGTCCTTCGAGTTCGACCTCGAACGGAGGCAGTGCGGTGAGGGTTTGAGGCTTGCCTCAGGTGCGCAACTGGAGGTGACAGCAGGGGACTTTGCGGGTGGGGCCTACTTCCTGTGCACCGAGGCAGGTGGCTGCCGGCCAGTGGTCTTCGCGAACTCCGAAGGCGAGGGCGGCCTGATCGCCGACGACCTGGCGGACGCGCTGGAGATCATCATCGGGCTGGGATGGCAGGGCTGTCTTCGCTTCTCCGGCGGCGGCGATGTGGAGGTCATGCAGGCCTCCGCCCAGCATCTCGAAGGGTATCTGGCCAGGGACAGGCCGGAGATCGCCGAGGAACGTGCCCGCCTGGCTGCGGCTCTGTCGCTGCGCGTCCTGCCTGTCGCCGGCCTCGTCATCCGCTTGCAGGCGGCGGCCTCAAGGACCCAGCCCGACTATGTGGTGACCACCGAGGACGGGGAGGTCTACGACCCGCTGTTCGGCCAGTACTCGGAACCGCGCCAAGGTGGCTGGCGCTGAGTTGGACGGATTTCCCGCTCGCCTGACCTGCCCGTCTCGGCGCGACGGCATCCGCGACCGTGTCCGCTGGCCTCGTTCCTGATGACCTCTGGAAGCGCCGTGCCCCGCTTCTTCCCACTCGGCCTGCCGGCCACGACAAGATCATGGCCTCACGCCCAGCGATGAATCGGGCGATAGCAGCAGGTGTAGGTCTCGCGCGGGTGATGGCGCACTGCGGGGGCAGCCCGGCTGCGGCCGTGCACTATGTGGCGGGGGCCATTGCCTCCGCGCCGGAGAACCCTGACACCGGCCCAGGTGTATCCCGTCGTCGTCGGCTCCAACCTCGGCACAACGTTCACGGTGGTCTTCGCGGCGTTCGCAGGCGTCGGAGAGGACGCGAAGATCGGCCTGCAGGCAGCCTTCGTGCATCTGATCTACAACCTCTTCGCGATCGTCGTGATCTACGTGATCCCGCTCCTGCGCCCCGTGCCGCTGTTCTGCGCCGAGAACCTCGCCCGCATCACCTCCGAACACCGCTGGGTCCTCGCCGTCTACCTCGGCACCGTCTTCATCGCACTGCCTGCCCTGGTCATCGTGCTGGTGGGCGTGCTCTGAGTACGGCGTCCGACGGCTGAACCCGCCAGGAGTGCGAGCGCCCGGTCGCGCCGGGTCCGCACGGCCACGGTCGGCTTGGGGCACTTCCACAGCGGCAGGCCGTCACGATGCAGCCAGATCGTGGCGCCTGTTCGGTCGGCCAGGGCAGGCGCCGCATCGACGTGGTCGTTGTGGGCGTGGGTGCACACGATGGTGCTTCCTCCGGCGGCTACGCCATTGGGGTGCGGTCTCTTGGCCGACCCCACGGCCCCTCCGTACGCGGACGATACGTGACCGATCTACGTGGAACCACGGTTGTCACGCGTGGACGCGGCTCGGAGGCTCGTCCTCATGACTCCTCTCGCTCCCGCGTCGCCCGAGGTCACCGACCTGGCCGCCCGGAATCGGCTGGGGGCGCTCCAAGGCGTGTACGCGCCGAAGCGCCTCCGCCGGGCGGTGTTCGCCGCCCATGTCTTCAACTGCGTCATGCTCTTGCCGTTCTTCCTGGTCCCCGGTCTGCTGTACTACTGGTTCCGGATGCGCCGTTTCCCCGATTTCAGCCGGAAGCGGGCCGCCCAGCGGCTGCACCTGTTCGAGGAGGGGTTGGTCGTGCACCCGCCGTCCGGCGGCGCGCCGGTCGCTCTGCGCTGGGATTCCCTTCGCCTCCAGCAGGAGATCACCCAGCTGATCATCAACGGCCGCCCCGCGCCGACCAAATACGTCTACACGGCAAGCGCCCCCGGCCAGGGGTCGGTGCGGATCACGGAGTTCTATGAGGATCCCGACGTCTGGGGTCCGCGGATGCAGGACGCGGTGGTGCGCGCGCAGGGAGCTTCCGTACTGGAGACGCTCAGCGAGGGCGGCACGGTCGCGTTCGGGGATCTCTCGCTCTCCCGTACGGCCGTATCCGCCCCGGGGAAGGGCAGCCTGCCGTGGCCCAAAGTCTGGGAGGTCCGTTCCTCGGGCGGCCTGGTCCGCATCATGACCACCGGATCCTCGGGCGACCCCGTCCGCTGGTCCCACCATCTGACCAAGGACATCACGAACCTGTACCTGTTCCTGACGGTTGCCCACAGCTTGCGCGAGCTCCGCCGTTGAATAGATACCCACGCAGCCAGGTACGGGTCCACGACCCGTCGCGATGGGCTGCGAGTTCCCCGAACATCGACCCGGCCCCGCGTCTCAGAGGCGGCTGTACTTCTCGATGTCCTCGGTGAACTCCTCGATCGCTCGTGCGGTGAGCGTTGGCCGGGTGTCGGCAATGGCCCTCATGTAGTCCTCGGTGGTCGCCGACCGGCCCTGGCGATGCGCGACCTCATGCTCGAACGCCTGCTGCGCTCCCTTGCGGGCGGCGAACTCGATGTCGGCCGGTGTGAACAACTCGCTGGCCTTGACCAGTTGGGTGACGTCGACCGTACGGGAAGCGGCCCTGAGGTAGCGGCCCCAGATCGCTGCGCGGGCGGTCGAGTCCGGTGGGCCGATGGGGATGACATAGTCGAACCGGCCCGGCCGCAGGAAGGCCGCGTCCAGGGAGCGTACCGAGTTGGTGGCACAGGCCAGCAGCCGCGCGTCCTGCTCGCGGAAAACGGGGATGAGTTTGAGCAGTTCGTTGGTCACCCCGTGCCCTGGATCGACTGCCTTGCCCGATCTGACGCCGGCGATCTCCTCGACCTCGTCGATGAAGAGCACCACCGATTCCAGCTCCGCCAGATCCGCGAATGCCTCACGCAGCGCCGCGGCCAGTCCCTCGGTGGTGTCGGCCGCTAGCCGGGAGGGGAAGAGCTCCACGAACGGCCAGCCGAGCCGTGATGCCACCGCCTTGGCGAAGCTGGTCTTCCCTGTGCCGGGAGGTCCGAACAGGATGATTGCCTTGGGTGGGACGACACCGTAGCGGTCTGCCAGTTCCGGTTCGGTCAGCGGTAGCACCACACGCCGTTCGACCACCTGCTTCTCACGCTCCATGCCGGCCATGGTGTCCCAGAGTCCCTGAGGCAACATGCGGCCGCCCAATGCCTCAAGGAGTCCGGCGTGGGCGGTCTCGGGCGGCTCCAGCTTCTCGTAGTAGATGAGGTCGTCGCGGAACCGGTATCCGGAGTTCTCCAGAGCCCTCGTGCCGGCGGCGTGGGCAGGAAGCAGTGCACTGACGTGGCGTATGCCCAGCGCACGCAGGCGTCGTTCCACCTCGGCGAGGAGGGCACTGCCGATGCCTTGGCGGCGCCAGCGGGACGCGAGCGCCACCAGGAGGATCCACCCTCGCTTGCCGCATGCCTGAGCCACGGCCATGCCCACCAGTTCGTCGCCGACCAAGGCGACCACCGCTGTCTGACCTGCCTTCGCCGCCGCCATCACCTCGGAGACCGGGAAGACGCGGTCTTCGTCGTCCATTCGGCTCTGGTCCCAGATCTCGATGGCCTGATCAAGATCGTCATCACGATAGTCGCGAAGATGCCATACGGGCATCGCCACCACCTCACCCGCGCCGGGACCCCCATTGTCTCCGGTGTCAGCGGCTCGCGACGAACCGAGCAGACCGGTGACAGTCCGGTGCAGAGCAAGCGATCCGCAGCACGGCGCCATGTGTTCGCGCATGGTGAGCAGGTCTTGCCGTTCCGTTACCGAGGCGTGCGGCGCGAACCGTAAGATTCCCGGCCTCTCGGCCGACGATGTCAGCGTGCCCTTTTCTGCCGCCTGATCGGCTCTCCCACCCGGTGCAGGTGGGTCAGGGCCTCGCGGTAGGAGCGGATCAGTCCGGTCTCGTGGTACGGCACCCCGATTTCGGCGCAGTAGTGCCGCACGATGACCTGGGCGCGGCGCAGATGGGGCGTGGGCATGCTCGGGAACAGGTGGTGCTCGATCTGGTAGTTGAGGCCGCCGAGCATCACGTCGGTGAACAGGCCACCCCGCACGTTGCGGGAGGTGAGGACCTGGCGCCGGAGGAAGTCGGGCCGCTCGTCACCGGTGAAGGTGGGCATACCTTTGTGGTTCGGGGCAAAGGTGCAGCCGAGATACACGCCGAACAGGCTCTGGTTCAGCACCAGAAACGCCACCGCCTTGCCCGGCGAGAGGACCAGGAACAGGGCGGACAGCAGACCCGCGATGTGCAGCAGGAGCAGGGCGCCCTCCAGCGTCCGCTTCTTCATGTACGGCGAACGCAGCGCCCGCAGGCTCGAAACGTGCAGGTTGAAGCCTTCGAGGGTCAGCAACGGGAAGAACAGCAGAGCCTGGTGGCCACCGATCAGACGCGCCACACCTCGGCTGGCACGCGCCTGATCGGTCGACCACACCAGGATGTCCGGGGCGACATCGGGATCCAGGTCCTCGTGATTGGGGTTGGCGTGGTGGCGCGTGTGCTTGTTCATCCACCAGCCATAACTCATGCCCACACCCAGATTCCCGAACAGCCTGCCCATGACCTCGCTGGGCCGACGCCGCCGGAACACCTGCCGGTGCGCCAGGTCGTGCGCGAGCAGGGCGACCTGCCCGAACACAAAGGCCAAGAAGGCCGCCACGGCCAGCTGTCCCCAGGTGTCACCCAGAACGAAGAAGGCTCCCCACCCTGCCGCGTACAGTCCGACCACCAGGCCGATGCGTGCTGCGTAGTAGCCAGGGCGCCGACACATCAGGCCGGCCACGGTTATCCGTTGGGCGAGCCGTGCGAAGTCGCTGCCGCCGTCGGCACCGGACCCTCTTGCGACAGCAGGAGCGGACTGGTGCGGCACGGAAACATCGAGGGAAGTCGTCATGCCCGAAGTCTCCTGTCGGCCCCGCGACCTGGAGAATCCTGCCAGCCACCCTTTGCGTGCGAGGCATTCCCCCAGGGCCACCGGGGGTTATCCCCCGGAAGCGACTGCGGTCCAGGCCCCCTGGTTCAAGTGCGGTCCGCCGTCGCCGACCGCGGCGGCCGGGCGACGGTCGGTGTGTTGCTCACGGACGTCTGGATGGTGTGTCCTGACGCCCGTGAGCCCCGGTCAGCGCACGAAGGACACGTCGAAGTAGGTGTCGGCCGGCGCCCCGACGGGCGAGAAGCACCGCACCTGGATGCCTGTGCTCGGGGTCCAGTAGTCGACCTTGCAGTACCGCGAGTCCAGGCCGTAGGCCGTCACCTGCACGTCGCCGTAGCCCAGGGCCATCCCGGGGGTCCATACGCGGTAGACGCCGACGCCCTGCCGCGTGATCCGGTTGGCGTAGCCGGCGGAGTTGTACTGGTAGGCCGTCGCCGGGGTGTAGGAGGCCGTGGTCGGCTGATTCGCCCAGGCGTACGCGGCGGGCGTGGCGCGCAGGAGGCCGGTGCCGCGGGTGTAGGTCAGCGTGAACTGAGTGTCACGCGAGGACCCGCCGAACGTGAAGCAGCGGACATTGACCAGTTGGGCGGTTCCGGACGGGTACCAGTTGACCGTCTTGCAGCGTGCGAGCACATCGCCGTAGGCGGTCACCTGCACGTGTCCTGCCGCGGAGCCGATGGAGGGCAGCCGCACCGTGTACTGGCCCACGCCGCTGCGGGTGATGGTGTTGACCGACCCCGCTGAGTTGAACTGGTACGTCGGTGAGGGAGTGTAGGAGACCGCGGCCGGCTGGTTGGCCCACAGGTAGCCGAACCGGCCGCCGAGGTCGGCGGTGTTCACGAAACTCGCCGTGAAGCGGGTGTCGGCGCGGGAGCCAGAGGCCGTGTAGCACCGCACGCGCACGTCGAGCCGGTCACCGGTAGGAGTCCAGTAGGCGACGTTGCAGGAGTGACCGGTCGCTCCGTAGGCGGTGACGTGCACCGTGCCGCCCAGCGTGCCCAGTCGGGGCAGGCGCACCGTGTACTGGCCGACACCCGTGCGAACCACCGAGTTCACCGCACCGGTCGAGTTGCGGCTGTAGTAACCGGACGGCGTGTAGGGCGTGTTGAGCGGAGCGGACGGCGAGTTCGCCCAGACGTACGCGAAACCTCGTGTCGCGGCCGCGTGAGCGGTGGACGGGACGACGGCGAATACACCGACGGTCACCGCGAGCGTCATGAGGACGCGCAGGATGCGGGCCGGCCACTTTTTGGAATTTCCGTATACTCTCGTGACCATCTCTTCCTCTTTCTGTCGGAAATGGGAAAGGAGGGTGAGGGCAGCGGAGACACCGGCGATGAACCACGGTCTGAACAGCACGGAATCAGCACAGCACGGCTCGGAAATCACCTGCTGTGTCGCGGCATCGTCGCGGCAACGAAACAGCGGACCGCGCGGCCGAGATCAGTCCCCCCAAGAAACCCGCTAGATCCCCCTCAGGCGTTCAGAGAATTTCATGATTGGCGGCCGGCCAGCTACTGCTTGAATGAAGAGGACGGGACGTGAAGCAGTGCGGCAGGCGCTCGCCCCGGCTCATGAGCGCCCCCGCTACGGAGCGGACGCTGCCCACGGTTGAGCGCGTAGACGACCCACTGAACGAAGTTGCCTTCGCGAACTGATCCCGAGTTTCGCGAAGACATTGCCGAGGTGCCATTCCACCGTGCGTGGGCTGATGAACAGCTGGGCAGCGATCTCCTGGTTGGTGTGCCCGTCTCTGGCCAGCCTCGCAATTTGGGCTTCCTGGCCGGTGAGTTCGGGGTCGGCGCTAATCGTCCGCTTGCGTGCGGTCTCTCCGGTCGCCAACAGCTCCTTGCGGGCGCGCTCGGCGAATCCGTCGGCTCCGAACTGGCTGAACGCCTCGTAGGCGGACCGTAGTTGAACACGACTTTCCCGGCGGCGGTTCTGACGACGCAGCCATTCCCCGTACAGCAAGCGGGCACGGGCCAGATGGGTGTTGATACGGCAGCCTCCGAGGTGCTCGATCGCCTCTTGGTAGAGCGTCTCGGCTGCCCGGTCGTCGCTCACCAGAGCGCGCGAGCAGGTACCTACTCCCAGAGCCCATTCGGTTCCGCTCGCGCGTGTGCGCGCGGTGAGGTCGTCCATGGCCGCCGCCGCGGTCTCCGGCTGCCCGTTGCGGACAGCCGCCTCGATGAGTTCGGCCAGCGCCCACCCGAAGAAGCCCAGATCCTCGTACTGACATGCGCGCGTCGCGGCTGCCAGCGCGGCATCGTAGCGACCGAGGCCGTTGTACAGCAGTGCGGTCGCGTACTCGGCGAGGCTCAGAACGCGCCCCTCACCCCTGGCGCGTACTTCCTCGATGGTGGTCTCGATGAGATCCAGTGCCCGGGACTCATTGCCACGCCAGGCGTCGAGCACCAGTGACGTGTACATCATGGGTACGCCGCCCACCGCGTCCGAGATCGCCGTCGCCTCGTCGATCAGAGCCGCTGCCGTATCGAATTCGCCGGCATGGACGTGGGCGCACGCCTGGTAGGTCAGCACCATCGGAAGGACGGCGAGGGCCCCCGCTTCGCGGGCGGTGCGAACGGCGCCGACCGCCAGTTCGTACCACGCGTCGTCGTCCCACAGCTCAGACGCGAGAGGCTCGGACATCACGCGGAACGCCAGCCACAGCCGGCGCCGGTGCGCCTCCGTGGCGCCGGATGCCTGCTGCTGCTCCTGCTCCTGCTGGACGACGTGCAGCGCATGCCTGAGCGGGGCGACGCCGACGGCGTAGCCATCGATGATCCGGCTGACCATGCTGTCCAGGAGGACGTCGATCATCCGCGGCGGCGTCGGCGGCAATGGTCCGGCGCGGGCCGCCTCGGCCACCTCCCGGAGCCCGGCGCCCACGCTCAGACGGCCGGCGAAGATCGCCGCGCCGAGCGCTTCCAGCAGCGTGTCACGGGCGAGGGCGGCGTCGAGAGGCGCCAGCCGATGTGCCGCGTCGAGCAGGAGCCGGTGTGCGTCTCGGCCTCGTACCTGGGCGAACACCAGTCGGGCTCGCAGCCTCTCAAGTCGGGCGCGCTGCAGGTCGTCGAGAGGGCCGGCATCGGCGGCCGCCAGCAGGTTGCGGGCCTGGCCGCCGCCGGCGTCGATCGCGGCCTGCGCGGCGGCCAGTGCACGGGTGACGCGGCGTGCGGGGTCGGGCGTCAGCTCCGCGGCCCGCCGGAGGAACGAGACTGCGGCGGCGGCTCCTCCCCTGCCTTGGGCCCGGCCGGCCGAGCGTTCCAGGTCGACGGCGACGCTCTCGTCGGGCCGGGTGGCGGCGTGAGCACGGTGCCACGCACTGCGATCAGGATCGACGTGGGGATCGGTGGCTTCCGCCAGTGCCCGGTGTGCCGCCCGGCGATCCGGCGCGGACGCCCTCTGATAGATGGCCGAGCGCACCAGGGGGTGGTGGAACCGCAGCCGGGTGCCGTATTCGACGAGCCCCGCGGCCTCGGCCGGCGCTGCGGCGTCCTCCGGTATCTCCTGCAGGCCGGCTGCGCGCCACAGCAGGCATGCGTCCCCGGTCGGTTCCGCCGCTGCCGTCAGCAGGAGGCGCCGACTGTCCCGCGAAAGTGACCGGACCCGCTGGTAGAAGGCGTCCTCGATGCGGCTTGCCAACGGGCGCCCGCCGGGAAGCCAGAATCCGCCCGCCAGCTCCGCGGGCGCCTGCGGCAACTGCAGCAGGGCCATCGGATTCCCCTGGGCCTCGGCGACGATCCGGTCCCGTACCAGCGGGTCGAGCGGCACCCGGAGAGCCGAAGCCAGCAGGGCACGTGCGTCGGACTCGCCGAGGCCGTCGACGATCAGTTCCGGCAGACCGGCCAGCTCGCGATGGTCATCGGGCTCCCGCAGGGCGAAGATCAAAGCTATCCGTTCGGCCATCAACCGCCTGGCGACAAACACCAGCGCCGCCTTGGACTCCTCATCCAGCCACTGTGCATCATCGATGAGGCAAGCCAGCGGCTGGACCTCGGCGGCGCCGGCGAACAGACCGAGCGCGGCCAGGCCGACCAGGTATCGATTCGGTGCCTCGCCCTCCCGTAGTCCGAACACCACGGACAGTGCATCGCGCTGCGGCTCCGGCAGATCTGGAAGCCGCCCCAGCGTGCCCGTGAACGTGCAAAGCTGCTGAAGGCCCGCGAACGGAAGCTTCATCTCCGACTCGACGCCCGCGATGGCAGCGGTTCGGAACCCGACGGCCCGACCGGCCGCGTAGTCCAGCAAGGCGGTCTTGCCGATACCTGCCTCGCCGCGGAGGACCAGGACCGCACCGCCGCCCGCCCGCGTTGTCGCCAGTACCCGCTCCAGCGCGGCCAGCTCCCGGTCACGCCCCAGCAGTCCGACCTGAGCACCGGTGCCGGGCACGCCCATCGTCGATCTCCTACCCCGCTGCTTGACGCGTCTGCCCGCGGCCGATCGAAACGGCCGGTCGGCTCGGCCTGCTGCCCTCAGACACCACCTGACATTGCCGACACGGTGAGCCCATTCTACGAAGTTTTAGCTGCAATGAGGCTTATGAGCGGATGGCGCTCGGTGCTGCCTGATCATCGGAAATGAGCGGAAATGACTGTGCGCGCCTCCGCGTGACCCAGCGTTGCGTCGCCTCCGCCGCGACTGCGATGCCCCGGGTTCAGCCAGGGGGCGAAACCCCGGGGGTTCCCCGGGGGCGATGCACGTCGGGCCTCGGAAATGGTGGACGAGTCGGTGGCACGAGGTCACTGGCGACAGCAAGGAGATTTACATGTCCGTCAACCCCGGCACTCCGGAGATCCGGCCGTTCACGTTCGAGTTCCCCGACGCGGAGCTCGACGATCTGCGGGCGCGCATCGAGGCGGCACGGTGGCCCGAGAAGGAGACCGTCGCGGACCAGTCGCAGGGCACGCAATTGGAGACGATCAAGGAACTCGCGCGGTACTGGGCGTCGGAGTACGACTGGCGCAAGGTCGAGGCGAAGCTCAAGTCGTATCCGCAGTTCATCACGGAGATCGACGGGCTGGACATCCACTTCATCCACGTCCGCTCGAAGCACGAGAACGCCCTGCCGGTGATCGTCACGCACGGCTGGCCGGGTTCGGTCATCGAGCAGCTGAAGATCATCGAGCCGCTCACGGACCCGACGGCCCACGGTGGCGACGCCGCGGACGCCTTCCACGTGGTGATCCCGTCGATGCCGGGCTACGGCTTCTCCGGCAAGCCGACCGCGAAGGGCTGGGGCCCCGAGCGGATCGCCCGCGCCTGGGGCGAGCTGATGAAGCGACTCGGCTACACGAAGTATGTCGCGCAGGGTGGCGACTGGGGCGCGGTCGTCACGGACGTCATGGGGGTGCAGGAGCCCGAGGGTCTGGTCGGCATCCACACCAACATGCCCAAGGTGATTCCGCCCGCCATCGAGGAGGCCATCATCGCCGGCAACCCGCTGCCGTCCGACGTCGTGCTCGCCAACGACGAGGAGAAGGCGGCCGTCGAGCAGCTGGACTTCGTCTACCGGCACGTCTACTACGCCTACATGATGGGCTCACGTCCGCAGTCGCTGACCGCCTTCGCGGACTCCCCGGTCGGCCTGGCCGCCTTCCTGCTCGACCACGACAAGGCCAGTCTGGAGCTGATCTCCCGGGCCTTCGCCGGGGAGGAGGAGGGCCTGACGCGGGACGACGTCCTGGACAACATCACGCTGTTCTGGCTGACCAACACCGCGGTCTCCGCGGCCCGTCTCTACGGGGAGAACACGAGGCCGTTCTTCGGCGTGCGGGGCGTCAAGCTCCCGGTAGCCGTCAGCGTCTTCCCCGACGAGCTGTACCAGGCGCCGAAGAGCTGGGCCGAGCAGGCCTACCCGAACCTCGTCCACTACAACAGGCTGCCCAAGGGCGGCCACTTCGCCGCCTGGGAGCAGCCGGAGCTCTTGGTGAACGAGATCCGTACGGGCTTCCGCACCCTGCGGTAGACGAACACGCCGGACGCCTGCAGAGGCGCCAGGCCGACGGGGCGGTCAAGCGGCCCAACTCCCGCTTGGCCGCCCCGTACTCCTTCGTGTCCCGGGATACACCGTCAGTCGGCGCTCATCGCCAACTCCTCTGCCTTCCTGGCTCCCCCGCGACCCGGTGCGGTGTTCAGTACTGCTCGGTCTCCATGAAACCCGTGCCCCCGTTGTCGTCCGCGTCGAAGGCGGCAGCGGTCGGGTCGAATCCGGGCGGGCTGTCCTTGAGGGCCAGGCCCATGCCGGCCAGCTTCGCCTTGACCTCGTCGATCGACTTCGCACCGAAGTTGCGAATGTCGAGGAGGTCGGCCTCGGAGCGCGCCAGAAGCTCGCCCACCGAGTGGACGCCCTCACGCTTGAGGCAGTTGTACGACCGAACGGTGAGCTCCAGCTCCTCGATCGGCAGCGCCATGTCGGCGGCCAGGGCGGCGTCCGTCGGGGACGGACCCATGTCGATGCCCTCGGCGTCGATGTTCAGCTCACGGGCGAGACCGAACAGCTCGACCAGCGTCTTGCCGGCCGACGCCATGGCGTCGCGCGGACGCATGGCCTGCTTCGTCTCGACGTCGACGATCAGCTTGTCGAAGTCGGTGCGCTGCTCGACACGGGTCGCCTCGACCTTGTACGTGACCTTGAGCACCGGGCTGTAGATCGAGTCGACCGGGACACGGCCGATCTCCTGGCCCACCTGCTTGTTCTGCACGGCGGAGACGTAGCCGCGACCGCGCTCGACGGTCAGCTCCATCTCCAGCTTGCCCTTGCCGTTGAGCGTGGCGAGGACCAGGTCGGGGTTGTGCACCTCGACACCGGCCGGGGGCGCGATGTCGGCGGCGGTGACCAGACCCGGACCCTGCTTGCGCAGGTACATCACGACCGGCTCGTCGTGCTCCGAGGAGACGACCAGCTGCTTGATGTTGAGGATCAGGTCGGTGACGTCCTCCTTGACGCCCGGCACGGTGGTGAACTCGTGCAGGACACCGTCGATGCGGATGCTGGTGACAGCGGAACCCGGGATCGACGACAGGAGAGTACGACGGAGAGAGTTGCCGAGGGTATAGCCGAAGCCCGGCTCCAGCGGCTCGATCACGAACCGGGAGCGGAACTCATCGACGACCTCTTCGGTCAACGAAGGACGCTGAGCGATCAGCACGAGGTATTGCCTCCAGTGTTTGGCGCCCGCTATGTGACGCCGTAGACAACACGAAGCGTACGGGCGGTTCGACCTTCTATGAAGCCGAACCGCCCGACCCCGCCCGTTTGCCGACCGATCGGCAGGCACAGAACGTGCCAAATGAAGTCCAACGGTCAACCATTCTTGCCCCCGGAACCACCAGCACGGTTCGTGGCGCATACTGGGGGGCGATGACAAAGCCCGCTGCACCGAAGCGTCATTTGCCCACCAGCCCCTTCAGGGCCCCGGTCGCCCCGGCTCCTAAGCATTTCGCCGTGGGTGACCAGGTTACGCACGACATGTACGGCCTCGGCCGGGTGATCGGCATCGAGGATGGAATCGCGGCCCTCGTGGATTTCGGCTCGGCACAAATGCGGATCTTGAGCCCATACGCCAAGATGACCAAGCTGTAGGACCGCCGTGCCCGGTCACGGCACGCCAGGCCCCTCCTGGGACCTGTAACGAAAGGGAGACCTCCCATCGATCCGACGCCGCTGTTCTCCGCCCTGGAAGGGCAACCCCGCCGCGCCGCTGCAGCATCGCCGCATCCGACGACAAACCCCTTCCAGGCCCCGGACTTCGGGGAAGACGACAGCTTCCTGCCCGAGGACGTACAGGTGCCCGCTTCGGGCAAGCGTCCCGCGCGACCCAAGGCGGCCTAGCTCCCGCGAGTACGGCGCTTTCGACAACTGACCGCGGGCCGTCTCCGGTACCGCGGGAGGGTTACGTCCTGGGCTACCTCTGCCCTGGCCGGCAGTCGGCTCGGCGTGTCCGGACTGCGGCCGCTCCTCGGGCCGGGTGCACGTCGCGGATCAAAAGGCTGGCCAGCCAACCTGCCGCAGGAACTCGGCCTTCGGTTCGGGCACGACGTGCCGGCGCCGCCTGGCCGAGTGGACCGAGGCCGGCGTGTGGCCCCGGTTGCACGAGGTGCTCCTCGCCGAGCTCCGCGATGCGAACGCTTCGGACTTCTCCCGGGAGGTCGGTCGACGGCTCCCTCATCCGGGCTTTGAAGGGGGAGCCAAGACCGGACGAAGCCCTGTCGATCGGGACAGGACGGGCAGCAAACACACTTGATCACCGATGCCATGGGCATCCCGCTCGCCACCACCCTGACCGGCGGCAACCGCAACGACGTCACCCAGCTCATCCCACTCCTCCAGGCCGTGCCGCCAGTGCGGGATAAGCGGGGCCGGCCCCGGCGCCACCCGGACGTGGTACCCGGCGACCGCGGCTACGACCACGACAAGTACCGCCGGCTTGTCCGGGGCCTCGGTGTGAAGCCGCTGATCGCCCGCCCCGAATCGAGCATGGCTCCGGCCTGGGAAAGCAACGCTGGGTCGTGGAGCGCCCATTCGCTCACCTGCATTGGTTCTGCCGCCTGCGGATCCGCCGGGAGATCCGCGACGACATCCACGAAGCGTTCCTCGCCCTCGGATGCGCACTCATCTGCTGGCGGCGACTGCGCGCTCTGGTGACCGATGCCGTGGGCTAGTCAGCCACCGCTAGCCGGTTGAGAACTTCCTTGGGGGTGAGGCTCCAGCCGACCAGGCGCGGCCCGCTCCAGTTGATGCCGATCACGAGTCCATCCCGGGCGGCATCGGGCAGTACGCGATCGCACCAGGTGTCCGAGGGCATGGACTCAACGCGGAGTCCATGCCCCCAGATCTTCGCTGCCCTCTGGGCGCGGGGCGAGGTCGACCAGAAGGGGAGACTTCGCGTGCCGTCCGCGGAGAGGTGAGTCGGGCTTCCGTCGTCATCCCGGACAAGCCAGACCACTCTGCTTTGGCGGACGTCTCGGAAGAACGCCGCCGCTTGCGAACCGCTCTGACTCATGGCCACCGAGCCTACAGCTCCCCAACACTCATTTCGTTAGGAGTTCTTAAGTCCCACTCCTGATCGATGAGTTCACGAACCCCAGGTGCCTACGACGCCGGGGCCGGCTGAACGGCTTGCTTCAGCTTGCCGCTGAGTTGCCAGACGACGGCGGCGGACAGGGCGGCAGCGCAGACGTACAGGAGATCGCTTTCCATGACCTGCTGCAGGGCCTGGCTGGTCTGGCCGGCAGTGTGTGCGTGCTTCAGGGCGGACAGGGCGTCGGTGCCCGTGACGCCCGCGGCGAGGACGGAGAGCCACCAGAAGGTGAGCAGGGGATGGCCGCGCTCACGCCGCGACGCCGGCCGGGAGGCGGCCCACAGGTCGTTGACGAACATCTTCAGCACGAACAGGTCGGCAATCGGGACCACCCAGCCGAAGAACAACCAGCAACGGCTGCGACGCTGCCCCTCGGGCCAGACCAGCTCCGCGAGGTCGCGCATGCGGGACATCCAGACGCTGAAGACCACCACCGTCACGAGGGTGGCACCGTTCCACCAGCCCCTCAGATTCCCGAACCAGATGTCGGCGTTGAGCAGCGGCAGTACCTCGCTGCCGTCCGGTTGAGCCGGCAGAGGCGGTGCCTGCAACACTTGGTACTTGTGCCACGCCGCTACCCCCGTCGCCACAGTCAGCGTTGCGTACGCGGCGAGCACACCGCACGTCCATCGCGTCAGCCCGCCCAGCGCCCCGGCAGCCCTGCCCACCCCGCACCTCCTGGAAGCCGCCTGTTTGGAAGTTCCCGCAGGTCGGCGGGGGATCGTAACCTCGCAGGGATACGAAAGTCACGGCCCGCCGTGGAGGGCGTCGACTAACCACTCATGCAGGTATGACCCCGTTTCCCTGCCGAGGATTCGGAAACCCGGACCACGTCACCAGCGCTCCGGCACCGCTTCTTCGGACGACGGCGGCCACCGGAGCCCCTCACGGCGGATCAGCAGTCACTCAGACTGCCGCTCCGCCTCCGCACCCACCACATCACGGTGCGCCCTGCCAGCCCGGCGCTCTCAAGGCCACCCGGCCCCAGCCGCTCAGAGCCGAGAGGAGCGAGGCATGATCCACTCAGCCGATATCCGCGAGTGGCGCAACCGCGACGTGCTCGATCCCAGGGGACGCAAGATCGGAGCCCTGGAAGCGGTGTACGTGGACACCACCACCGACGTGCCGGCCATGGTCACCGTCCGTACCGGACTTCCGACCCGGCACCGACTCGTCTTCGTGCCCCTCGACGAGGCAACCCTCGGCCCCGGATACGTGAAGGTGGCGCACTCACGAGGGCTGGTGCGGAAGGCGCCGTCCATGGGCGTGGATGACGTCCTGCCGGTCGAGCGGGAAGAAGAGGTCTTCAAACACTACGACAGGCCCTACGAGCCTGGCGCTGGACACGGGCGTCGCCTCGCGCGCCGCTGACCAGCTTCCATCGCCAGAGTGTCGAAGCCTGGCCAGATCCCTCGTCACTGCGGGGCTCATCACCCGCAGCGCAGGCCGGAGGATGTGCTCATCATGGCCCTTTTCCTGTTCCTGATCCTCGTGGCCATCGTCCTGGGACTCATCGGCGCGGTGGTGCACGGGCTGACCTATCTCTTGATCATCGGCATCGTGGTCTTCGTGGCGGACCTGGTCCTCTTCGGTAGGCGCTGGTCCCGGCGCTCTCATCGACACCTCGTCCGGTGATGCCGCCGAGCGCCCATTCCTGGTCGCGTTCGCCGAACGGCGGCGCCGTGGTTCGGTCTACCTGTGGTCCTGAGCGGGTGCGAACCGCTTGATGTAGGAATCCACAGCCGCCGTCTCGATCTGGTCGACGCCCGGGAGCGCGCCGAGACGGTCGGTGACGTACGCGTACAGGTCGTTGGTGTCGCGGCAGACGAGGACCGCGAGGAGGTTGTGGCGACCGGTGATCGCGGCGACGTGCGCGGTCTCGGCGTCCGCGGCCAGCTGCGCCGCCACCGCCGCGACCTGCGACGGGGCCACCGAGAGCCAGAGCAGGCACTGGGCCGTGTACCCGTACCTCCCGCTCGCACGCCCGTAGACCACTGGGGTGACCTGGTCGCCTCTGCACCTGGTCCAAGCGGGGCAGGACCGGGCGGAACGGTCGTCGAGCCGGGCACGGCCGGTTCGGACTACATCAGGGCCACGACCATGCCGATCAACCCGATGGCGATCAACACGACAACGGCCATGATCACGACGAGGGAGACGGGTCCCCAGGCCTTGGGTGCGGCGGGCTCGTGCTGGGAGATTCCCGCCGTGGTACTCCCCTCAGCGGGCGGGGTAGGGACAGGGGGCACCTTGCGCCCGACGGGCGAGGTTCCGTGCGCGGACCAGGTACGGGGGTCGGGTGTTGTCATGATCTGCACTCCGTTGATCCAAAACCATGGGGGGCGCCCGCCAGCGCCTGAGCATGTGATCGCGTGATCGCGTGCCAGGAGCCGGGAATCACCCTCGGGAGTGGCGCCACAGTGAGCGCGACCGCCGGCTTTCGAGTTCCCGGAGCGACGCTTCTGCAATCGCCGAGCAAAGTGATTCCGCGGCTCTGGCCCGCAGGACTGCGAGCGGTCCGCCTGAAGCCCGGCGCCGACGTCACCGTGACCACGGCCCGGCGTGAGCACGGCCCGGCTCCGCCGCGTCATCAAGACGATCAAGAGAATCAGAGTGCCGATGGCACCGATTCGAGGCGTGCCATGATGGGCGCATGGGACGTCCAAGGACCAAGTTGGCCCCGAAGACGCCGGCCACGACACGTGGTCGGCGTACTCGCGAAGGGCTGATTCTTGCTGGTCGGGAGGTCCTGGAGCGTCAGGGTTGGGCAGGTTTCAGCCCTGAGGCCGTGGCGCAGGTGGCGGGCGTTTCGTACGGGACGTTCTATACGTACTTCGAATCCAAGGAAGACCTGCTGCACACCGTTCTCCGCTCGGTCGCCGGTGAGATGTTCACGTCGAGCCTGGTCCCGCCGGACACCACGGACCACCCCTATACGCGGCTCGTGGAGTCGAACCGTCGCTATCTGCGGGCCTGGAACCAGGCGTCGAAGGTGGTGCGGATCGTGGAGCAGGGGGCGGTCGCGGACGAGGGGCTGCGGCAGATGGTTCTTGAGATCCGGGAGCTCTACGTGAGCCGTAGTACGGAGGGCATCAGGCGACTGCAGGAAGCAGGCCTGGCGAATCCGAGTCTGGATGCCAGGCTGACGGCCATCGCGCTGGGCTCGATGGTCGAACAGGTCGGCCATGTGCTCGACACGCTCGCCGAGGCATTCGACGAGGACGCGGTCGTCGACCACCTGTCTCGACTGTGGGCCGCCGCGATCGGGCTCCGCGGCGCGCCGGATGAGGACTGGGCCGGCGTCGCCTCTGCCGTGGGCGGGTCGGCGTCGAGCCGAGCAACGCGGCGGCTCCAAGGATTCGAGGCCGCAGCAGGCGGTCGAGTGCTGTCGCGCGTCCGGTAACACGGGGCAGGGTCCAGGAGATCCCCGATGCGGATCGTCCAGTAGGCCCCATGGCCTGTCTCGCCCGCGATCCGCGGCTGGCCTACGGCCGGATGACCGGCTGGCGCCACGACGGGCCGCTGTGCGCCACTGCGGGCCACGAGTTGGCCACCGAGTGCGCCGTCACCCGAGCCTTCCTGGACCGCTGCATCGAGGAGCACGCCAATGGTTCGCTGGATGCCGTCCATGCCTCCATGGTGAAGTGGTGGGCGACCGAGCAGCAGAAGCGGGTGGCCGGCCGCTGCCTGCAACTGCACGGCGGATACGGCTACATGACGGAGTACCCGATCGCCAAGGCGTTCACCGACGGCCGCATCCGGACCATCTACGGCGGCACGACCGAGATCATGAAGGAGATCATCGGCCGCTCGCTGCTCGCCTGACTCTGCCCTCAGGTCCTGCACGGCAACGAGCCGATCGGCCCGGTCGGCGGCCTGATCCGGGAGGTCCAGGCGCGCCGTCCCGGGCTTGATCCGGCTGTGATCCACGACGTCGACGATCGTGTCCCGGGTGATGGTGTAGCCGATCAATCGGTCGTCGTGTTGGTGGTGTTGGGTAGTGCGGGGGCGCTGTCGGGGCGCTCGGGGTAGAG
>NZ_JBSHAQ010000030.1:0-108489 GCF_053611585.1 Streptomyces sp. NPDC054794
GGCGCGGTGGGCGCCACCCCCCCGCCGCCGGGGGTGGGGTGGGTCTCGCCGACGGCAGGGCCCGGGGCTCACCGTCCTACCGGACCAGGCCCCACCGGAAACCGAGCGCCACCGCGTGCGCACGGTCCGAGGCGCCGAGCTTCTTGAACAGGCGCCGGGCGTGCGTCTTCACGGTGTCCTCGGAGAGGAACAGCTCGCGCCCGATCTCGGCGTTGGAACGGCCGTGGCTCATGCCCTCCAGGACCTGGATCTCCCGCGCGGTGAGGGTGGGCGCGGCTCCCATCTCGGCCGAGCGCAACCGGCGCGGGGCCAGCCGCCAGGTCGGGTCGGCGAGCGCCTGGGTGACGGTCGCGCGCAACTCCGCGCGCGAGGCGTCCTTGTGCAGGTAGCCGCGGGCGCCGGCGGCAACCGCGAGGGCCACGCCGTCGAGGTCCTCGGCCACGGTGAGCATGATGATGCGGGCACCGGGGTCGGCGGACAGCAGCCGGCGCACGGTCTCGACGCCGCCCAGTCCGGGCATGCGTACGTCCATAAGGATCAGGTCCGAGCGGTCGGCACCCCAGCGGCGGAGGACTTCCTCGCCGTTGGCCGCCGTCGTCACGCGCTCGACGCCGGGCACGGTCGCGACCGCGCGGCGGAGCGCCTCTCGGGCAAGCGGGGAGTCGTCGCAGACGAGGACGGATGTCATGGCCGCCCTCCGCAGCTGATGCGCGTCACCTTGAGCCTCCAGGCTGGTACGGAATCGTCACCTGTGCGGTCGACCGTCTCGGACGCCTGCCCGAGCGCTTGTGTTTTCAACCGCCTCCGCACTCTCAACGACGGTCACTCGAAAGAGTTACGGGGCTGCGTGCCATCTTCGGCACTCTACGTGAGGGTGCGGACACGGTGGAGACATGCTCGTCAGACTCTCAACTTTTCATCACAACCTATGCCCCATTTAGCCCCTTTTCTTCCCGTTTCACGGTGTCTGGGGCTAGATTCGCAATGAGTCATATTTTCATCTCCTTAGATCGGAGATGTACGGTCGTTGGCACCGGATCCGCCCAGAACGGCTACAAGGGGTCACGTAATGGCAGATTTCTCCCGCCTTCCCGGACCGAACGCGGACCTGTGGGACTGGCAGCTCCTGGCTGCCTGCCGTGGGGTCGACAGCTCGCTCTTCTTCCACCCGGAGGGTGAGCGCGGGGCGGCTCGGAGTGCTCGCGAGAACTCGGCCAAGGAGGTCTGCATGAGGTGCCCCGTCCGTGCGGAGTGCGCGGCGCACGCGCTGGCGGTGCGCGAGCCGTACGGAGTGTGGGGCGGCCTGACCGAGGACGAGCGCGAAGAGCTCATGGGGCGGGCGCGCAACCGACTGGTGTCGGCGTCGTCCGCCGGCGGTGACACCGCCTCGAACGCCTGAAGGAACGTTTCTGCGACTTCTCCGCACTTGGGCACGCACCCGCGTGCCTGAGTTCTGTTCGGCGTGCGCCCGCGCGCCCGGGACACCTCAGGGCACGCGCGCGTGCCCTTCACGGCCGGCGGGCCGCCCGTCCCAGCTGTTCCAGCGTCGCCGCCACCGCCGGGACCTGGGCCAGGTCGGGCAGGGTGAGGGCGACGATCTCCCGCCGCACCGCCGGTTCCAGCGCCACCGTGCGCACGCCCCTGGGGCGTACGGACTCGATCGCGAGCTGGGGCAGGACGGCGACGCCGAGACCCGCGCCCACCAGGCCGACCACCGCCGGATAGTCGTCGGTGGCGAAGTCGATGCGGGGCGTGAAGCCCGCGCCCTCGCACACCTCCACCAGGTGTCCGCGGCAGCGCGGACAGCCCGCGATCCAGGGCTCCTGGGCCAGCTCCCCGATGGCGACCGACTCCGCGCGCGCGAGCCGGTGCCGCTCCGGCACCAGGCCGACCAGCCGGTCCGTCAGCAGCGGCCGCACCACGAGGTCGTCCCACTCCTCGGCGCCCGCCGCCCCCTCGTACCGGAAGGCGAGGGCCACGTCGCAGTCGCCCTCGCGGAGCAGCTCGACCGACCTAGGGGGCTCGGCCTCCTCCAGGGAGACCCGGGTGCCGGGGTGCGCGGCGCGCAGCGCGGCGAGGGCGGTGGGGACGAGGGTGGAGCTGCCGCTCGGGAAGGAGACCAGCCGGACCCGGCCCGCGCGCAGTCCGGCGATGGCGGCGACCTCCTCCTCGGCCGCCGTGAGTCCGGCGAGGATCCCGGAGGCGTGCCGCACGAGCGCCTCGCCGGCCTGGGTCAAGCGCATCTCGCGACCGCTGCGGACCAGCAGCGGGGTGCCGACCGAGGCCTCCAGGGCCTTCATCTGCTGGCTGACGGCGGGCTGTGTGCAGCCCAGTTCACGCCCCGCCGCGGAGAAGGAGCCGGTGGTGGCGACGGCGCGCAGGACGCGGAGATGACGGGCCTCTATCACCCGCCAATCATAAGCCTTCCTTGGATCAGCCGCCCGATAATCGTTCGACGCTTTGAGGTCGGTCCCGTACCGTGCGAAGCATGAACGTTCTCTCGGTGAACCTGGGCCGTGCGCGGGCCGTGCCGTACACGGACCAGCCGCAGGGCCTGACCGGCATCGACAAGCGCCCCGTGGACGGCCCCGTGCGGGTGACCGCGCCCGGCCCGAAGGGCACCGCCGGCAGCGGGCTCGCCGGGGACGCCGTGTGCGACCTGCGCCATCACGGCGGCGACGACCAGGCCGTGTACGCGGTCGCGCGCGAGGACCTCGACGACTGGGAGCGCGAGCTGGGGCACCCGCTCGCCAACGGCTCCTTCGGCGAGAACCTCACGACCCGGGGCCTGGGCGTGTCCGGCGCCCTGATCGGCGAACGCTGGCGCATCGGCGCCGCTCTCGTCCTGGAGGTCACCAGCGGGCGCATCCCCTGCCGCACCTTCCAGGCCCATCTGGGGGAACGGGGCTGGGTGAAGAGATTCACGCAGAAGGGTGCGCCCGGGGCGTATCTCAGAGTGATCGAACCGGGCGAGATCCGGGCCGGCGATCCGGTGGAGATCGTGCACCGGCCGGACCACGACGTGACGGTGGCGCTGCAGTTCCGGGCCGAGACGACCCGGCGCGACCTGCTGCCGCGCGTGCTCGTGGCGGGCAGCGCCCTGCACCCGGAGACACTGGAGACGGCCCGGAAGTACGTGGCGAAGTACGGGGCCTGAAGTCCTGTCACCCGGGCGGGACGCAAGGGCGTTTCAGCATGCGGATGGCTCGTGCGCGCAGCGGACGCCGTCAGTCCGGGTAACTACCCTTGGGCCATGACAACGGCTCTGATTACGGGATCGACCGCGGGAATCGGTGCCGCGTTCGCGCGGCGGCTGGCGGCGGACGGGCACAACCTCGTCCTCGTGGCGCGGGACACCAAACGGCTGCGCGAGCAGGCGACCGAGCTGCACGACCGGCACGGCATCGAGGCGGAGGTGCTGACGGCCGACCTCGCCGAGGACACCGGCATCGAGGCGGTGGCCGCCCGCCTCGGCGACCGCAGGAACCCGGTCGACCTGCTGATCAACAACGCGGGCTTCGGCAACAAGGGCCGCTTCCCCGACGTACCGATGGCGGACGAGCTGCGGATGCTCAAGGTGCACTGCGAGGCGGTGCTGCGGCTGACGGCGGCGGCGACGGAGGCGATGAGCGAGCGCGGGCGCGGCGGGGTGGTGAACGTCGCCTCGGTCGCGGCGTTCGTGCCGCGCGGCACGTACGGGGCGTCGAAGGCGTGGGTCGTGCAGTTCACGCAGGGCGCGGCGCGGGACCTCGCGGGCAGCGGGGTGCGGCTGATGGCGCTGTGCCCGGGCTTCGTGCGCACGGAGTTCCACCAGCGGGCCGGGATGGGCACGGACAACATCCCCGGCTGGATGTGGCTGGACGCGGACAAGCTGGTCGCGGCGGCGCTGGCCGACCTCGCGCGCGGGAAGTCGCTGTCGATCCCGGACCCGCGGTACAAGACGCTGATGGGACTGGCGAAGGTGGCGCCGCGCGGGCTGCTGGGCGGGATCACCTCGAAGACGGGGCGCAAGTACGGTCCGCAGTGACGCGCGAGGAGCCGCTCACGACGCGGTGACGCCGCCGCTCCGGTGGGAAAATGGGCGTGACGGTACCGGACCCAGGGGGGCCGGAGGCGGTGTCATGACGTTCGTGCAGCTCATCGAGTGCAGGACCAGCCGGTTCGACGAGATGGACCAGCTGATGGACAAGTGGGTCGAGCAGACCAGGGGACGGCGGACCGCGCGGCACGACATGGTCGGGCGGGACCGGTCCGACGGCGAGCACTTCATCGAGATCGTGGAGTTCCCGTCGTACGAGGAGGCGATGCGGAACTCGAACCTCCCGGAGACCCACCGGATATACCGGGACCTGGTCGCCCTGTGCGACGAGATGCCGACGTTCACGGACCTGGACGTCGTACGGGACGAGCAGTTGCACGAGGCCAACGCGCGCCAGTTCTTCGAGGCGATCTCGGCCCCCGGCGAACTGCCGCCGCTGGACGGCCTGCTGACCGAGCACTACCACGACCACGACCCGGCCAACGAGCAGGACATCCTGGGGATGGACGCGATACGCCGGGAGATCACCATGTGGCGCGGCGCCTTCGACTACCGCTTCGACCTCGACGACCAGATCGGCGAGGGCGAGCGCGTGTGCACCCGCTGGACCTGGCGCGGCATCCACAAGGGCGAGTTCCTGGGGCTGCCGAACACCGGCCGGCAGGTCACCATGACCGGCACGACCGTCTTCCGCTTCGGCGAGGACGGGAAGATCGCCGAGGGCTGGTGGCAGTACGACCGACTCGGACTGATGGCGCAGTTGGGGGCGTTGGACGAGCTGGAGACCTAGGGCCGCTCGTTTGGGATCATGCCGGGCTCGCGGGCCCTGGCACCGCGCCCCGAGGCGGTGCGGGCGACGCGAAGGCCCGGCACCCTCGGGGTGCCGGGCCTCACTGCCGGTGTGTGCCGGCGCTGACGTGCGTCAGTGGGCGTGGCCGTGACCGTGACCGTGGCCCGCCTCGGCCGGCTCCTCTTCCTTCTTCTCGACGACCAGGGTCTCGGTCGTGAGGAGCAGGGAGGCGATGGAGGCGGCGTTCTCCAGGGCGGAGCGGGTGACCTTCACCGGGTCGATGACGCCGGCCTTGATCAGGTCGCCGTACTCGCCGGTGGCGGCGTTGAAGCCCTGGCCCTTGTCGAGTTCGGCGACCTTGGAGGTGATGACGTAGCCCTCCAGGCCGGCGTTCTCGGCGATCCAGCGCAGCGGCTCGACGGCGGCGCGGCGGACGACCGAAACACCCGTGGCCTCGTCGCCGGTCTTGTCGAGGTTGCCCTCCAGGACCTTCACGGCGTGGACGAGCGCGGAGCCACCACCGGAGACGATGCCCTCCTCGACCGCGGCGCGGGTCGCGGAGATGGCGTCCTCCAGACGGTGCTTCTTCTCCTTCAGCTCCACCTCGGTGGCGGCGCCGACCTTGATCACGCACACGCCGCCGGCCAGCTTCGCGAGGCGCTCCTGGAGCTTCTCGCGGTCCCAGTCGGAGTCGGTGTTCTCGATCTCGGCCTTGATCTGCGCGACGCGGCCGTGCACGTCCGCGGAGTTGCCGGCACCGTCGACGATCGTGGTGTCGTCCTTGGTGACGGTGACGCGGCGGGCGGAGCCGAGCACGTCCAGGCCGACCTGGTCGAGCTTGAGGCCGACCTCCTCGGAGATCACGGTGCCGCCGGTGAGGACGGCCATGTCCTGCAGCATCGCCTTGCGGCGGTCGCCGAAGCCGGGGGCCTTCACGGCGGTGGCGTTGAAGGTGCCGCGGATCTTGTTGACGACCAGGGTCGACAGGGCCTCGCCCTCGACGTCCTCGGCGATGATCAGCAGCGGCTTCGAGGCGTTGGACTGGATGATCTTCTCGAGGAGCGGCAGGAGGTCCGCGATGGCGGAGATCTTGCCCTGGGTGATCAGGATGTACGGGTCGTCGAGGACGGCCTCCATACGCTCCTGGTCCGTCACGAAGTACGGCGACAGGTAGCCCTTGTCGAAGGCCATGCCCTCGGTGAAGTCCAGCTCCAGACCGAAGGTGTTGGACTCCTCGACGGTGATGACACCGTCCTTGCCGACCTTGTCCATCGCCTCGGCGATGAGCTCGCCGACCTGCTGGTCCTGGGCGGACAGCGCGGCCACGGCGGCGATGTCGGACTTCTCGTCGATCGGGCGGGCCGACGCGAGGAGTTCCTCGGCGACGGCGGCGACGGCGGCGTCGATGCCCTTCTTCAGGGCGGCCGGGGAGGCGCCGGCGGCGACGTTCTTCAGGCCCTCGCGCACGAGCGCCTGGGCCAGCACGGTGGCGGTGGTGGTGCCGTCACCAGCGATGTCGTTGGTCTTGGTCGCCACCTCCTTCACCAGCTGGGCGCCGAGGTTCTCGTACGGGTCCTCGATCTCCACCTCGCGGGCGATGGTGACGCCGTCGTTGGTGATGGTGGGCGCGCCGAACTTCTTGTCGATGACGACGTTGCGGCCCTTGGGGCCGATGGTCACCTTGACGGTGTCGGCCAGCTTGTTGACGCCGCGCTCAAGGGCGCGACGGGCGTCCTCGTCGAACTTCAGGATCTTCGCCATGACAGCGTGAGCCCTCTCGGAAATCTTGGGTGAACGAAAACTGCGCCCCCGACGCCCTGCTTCTTATGGGTCGCGGGGGCCAAGGGCGCAGCTCAAAGCAACGAAGTGTGCTTTCGGGTGAATTACTTCTCGACGATCGCGAGCACGTCGCGAGCCGAGAGGACGAGGTACTCCTCGCCGTTGTACTTCACCTCGGTGCCGCCGTACTTGCTGTAGAGAACGACGTCACCGACCTTGACGTCGAGCTCGACGCGCTTGCCGTCCTCGAAGCGGCCCGGCCCGATGGCCAGGACGACGCCCTCCTGGGGCTTCTCCTTGGCGGTGTCCGGAATGACCAGGCCCGAAGCCGTGGTCTGCTCGGCGTCGAGCGGCTGGACCACGATGCGGTCCTCAAGCGGCTTGATGGCAACCTTGGAGCTGGCGGTCGTCACGATCCGACCTCCCCCTTCGGAGATCTCACGGGGTTAACTGTCTGAGGTGGCGACCAGGTCGATCCGTCGTCGCGGGTGCCGGACCTGCCCGTCGCGTTGTTGGCACTCTCCAGGGGGGAGTGCCAAAGCCGAGACTATGACTGCGATTAGCACTCGGTCAAGCGGAGTGCCAATTGCCGTGCGGCGCGTCAGCCGGGGGTTCCTCAGACGTAGTCCTCCAGGCGGGCCACTGTCAGGCCGCGGGACTGGACTCTGCGCAGCAGGCGCGCGGTGCGTTCCCGCAGGGTGGGGCCCGTGGACTCGTCGGGGCCGACCAGGATGATGTCGCCGCGGCGCAGGTGTCGGTCGCCGTGCGCGTAGGTGACGTCGTCGGCCGTCATCGCGGCGCGCCACAGGACGACCGCCGCGACGCCGCAGTCGGCCGCCGCGCGCAGGGTCGTGGTGTCGTACGTGCCGTAGGGCGGGCGGAACAGGCGCGGGCGGATGCCGAAGCGGGCGCGGAGTTTGTCCTGCTGACCGCAGATCTCGGCGCGCTGGCCGGCGTACGGCAGCCCGCGCAGGGCGGGGTGGTCGAGGGTGTGGTTCTGGATGTCCGCGCCGACGGCGCGCAGGCGGGCGAAGTGGCCGTAGCCCGGTCCGACGACGCTGTCGGTGAGGAACACGCTGACCGGGAGCCGCAGTTCGCGGACCATGTCGACGAAGCGGGGGTCCCGCTCGGCGCCGTCGTCGTAGGTGAGGAAGACGACCGGGTCGCGGGTGCGGACGTGGTCCAGGACCGGGGGGAGCCCGGGTGCCCTGCCACTGGAGACCGCGCGGCGGGCCGGGGGGCTCGGGGCGGGGGCCAGCGGGGCCCGCAGGCCCCATTGGCGGTAGGCCTGCCGCACCACCGGGGCGTGCGTCCTCACCCGCTGGGCCGCCTTCTTGCCCAGTCGCTCGATCGGGTCGACGGACTGGGCGCAGCCGGGGAGGGAGGGCAGCAGGAGGGCCACGAGGAGGACGGCGGAGGTCGCCGTCCCGCTCCGTTTCGGCCCCCTCGGCCGCCTCACAGGTAGTCCTCCAGGCGGGCCACCGCGTACCCCTCACGGGTGACCTTGTTCAGGAACCGGCGCATGTCGTCGACCATCGTGCCGTCCCAGTCGCTGCGGCCCCGGAAGTGGGTGAGCACGATGTCGCCGGGGTGCAGGCTCTCGTCGTCCTCGCGGTACTCCCAGTGGTCGACGAAGACCTCCTCGTCCCAGATCGGCGCGTACTTGATGCCGCAGGACTTGGCGGCACGCAGGGTGTCCCCGTTGTAGTTGCCGTAGGGCGGGCGGAAGACGGTGGGGGCCTTGCCGAACCACTTCTCCATCACGCCCTGCATGCCGCAGATCTCGTTCTTCTGCTCCTCGTAGGACAGACCCGGCAGATACGGGTGGTGGAGCGTGTGGTTGTCGAGGGTGACGCCCTCGGCCTGCATCTGCCGGAAGTACCCGTAGTTGTCCTGGATCAGGTAGTTGCTGAGGAAGGCGGTGTACGGGACCTTCAGGTCGCTCATCATGCGCAGGAACGCCGGGTCCTTCTCGGAGCCGTCGTCGATGGTGAGGAAGACGACCTTCTGCCGGGTGGGGATCGTGGTGAAGACCGGCGGCAGGTGCTCCTCCTCCTGTCCGTCGACCTCGAAGCCGGCGCGAGCGGTGATCTTCGGCTTGTGGGCCGGGGGCCGCGGGGGCATCAGCGGAACCCCGTCCAAGCCCCAGTGCCGGGCGGCGGCCACCAGCGCGGCATGGTCGGCGCGGAGGCGGCCGGCGTAGGAGTCCAGGGCGCGGGCGGGGGGTGCCTGCAGGCGCTGCTGACCGGGGGCCGGTCGTACGCCCGAGTCCGCGTCCGGCGCCGTACAGCCGGAGAGGACGGCGGCGACGGCGAGCGCGGCCGCACCACCGCGCACACCCGCCCTGCCAAATGCCAAGCGTGTCCTATTTTTATCGGTTTGTACGACTACTCGCATGGTGCTGGATCCTGGCAGGCCCCCGCCTCGAACCCCGGCCGACACCACCACCGCGGGCGCACCGTCCACCGACTGGCCCACAGCGCCTGGTAGCTGGCCGACAATGACAAGGTGAACGACGTCCTCCCCTTCCGCTCACTGCTCACCCCCGAGGGCCACGCCCTCCTGGACGAGGTGCGCGGCACCGACCCGGCCGACGAGCTCGCCGTCGCCACCCGGCTGCGCCGGGAGCACCCCGCCGACCTCGTCTCGGCGGCACTCGGCCAGGCCCGGCTGCGGCAGCGGGCGGCGGCGAAGTTCGGCGCCGAGGACGCGGAGCGGATGTTCTTCACGCCGAACGGGGTCGAGCAGTCGACGCGCGCGAGCGTGGCGACGTACCGCGCGGGCCGCCTGCGCGAACTGGGCGTCACCTCCGTGGCCGACCTGTGCTGCGGCATCGGCGGGGACGCGATCGCGCTCGCCCGGGCCGGCATCCGGGTGCTGGCGGTCGACCGGGATCCGCTGACCGCGCAGGTGGCGCGGGCCAATGCCGACGTGCTGGGGCTGGGCGACCTGATCGAGGTGCGGGAGGCGGACGTCACGGAGGTCGACACGGCCGCGTACGACGCCGTGTTCGTGGACCCCGCGCGGCGTGGCGGCAGACCAGGAGGGGCCGCGCGAAGCGCGTCGTCGAGGGGTGGTGACCGGGCGACGGGCGGGCGGATCTTCGACCCGGAGGCGTACTCGCCGCCGCTGTCCTGGGCGGTGGGCGCGGCGACGGCCGCTCGGGTGGCCGCGCTGAAGATCGCCCCCGGCATCCCGCACGAGGCGATCCCGGCCGAGGCCGAGGCCGAGTGGATCTCCGACGGCGGGGACGTGAAGGAGGCGGTGCTGTGGTTCGGGGCCGGCGTGCAGCCCGGCACCGTGCGGGCCACGCTGCTGCCGGGGCCGCGCTCCCTGCTCGGCCGGGGGCTGCCGGATCCCGAAGTACGGCCCGTGGGGCGGTACTTGTACGAGCCGGACGGCGCCGTCATCCGGGCGCATCTGGTCGCCGAGGTCGCCGACTCACTCGACGGCGGGCTCGTCGACCCGACCATCGCCTATGTCACGGCGGACGAGCTGCGGCCGACGCCGTACGCGTCCGCGTACGAGATCACCGACCAACTCCACTTCAACGTCAAGAAGTTGAAGGCGCTGCTGCGGGAGCGGGAGGTCGGCACGCTGACCGTCAAGAAGCGCGGGTCGGCCGTGGAGCCGGAGGAGCTGCGGCGCAAGGTGAAGCCGCAGGGGCCCCGCTCGGCCACGGTGTTCCTCACGCGCGTCGCGGGTGCCCCGACGATGCTGATCGGGTCACCCGCGCACGGCTGAACGGCCTCGAACGGCTCAACGGCTTCACGGAGCCGTCACGGCCCGCCGAGTTCCCGCGCCCGGGCGGCCAGCAGCTCGCGTTCCCGTGCGTTGCCGGTGAGTTCGGCGGCCCGGGCGAACTCGGCGCGCGCCTCCGTCGTACGGCCGAGGCGGGCCAGCAGGTCACCGCGGACGCTGGGCAGCAGGTGGTAGTCGCGCAGGGCGGGCTCGGCGGCGAGGGTGTCGACGATCGTCAGGGCCGGGCCCGGGCCCTCGGCCATGGAGACGGCGACCGCGCGGTTGAGTTCGACGACCGGGGACGGGGCACGGGCTGCGAGCAGGCCGTAGAGGGTCGCGATGGTCCTCCAGTCGGTCTCCTCGTAGGAGTAGGCGTGGGCGTGGCAGGCGGCGATCGTGGCCTGGAGCGCGTACGGGCCGGGGGCGCCGGGGGCTGTGGCGTCCGCGCGGCCCAGGGCCTTGATGCCTCGGGCGATGAGCATGCGGTTCCAGCGGCGGCGGTTCTGGTCCTTGAGGAGGACCGGCGCGCCGTCGGGGCCGGTGCGGGCGGCGGCGCGGGACGCCTGGAATTCGAGGAGGGAGGTCAGCGCGTGGACCTCCGGCTCCTTCGGCATGAGGGAGGACAGGACGCGGGCCAGGCGCAGGGCGTCCTCGCACAGGGCGGGGCGCAGCCAGTCGTCGCCGGCCGTGGCCGCGTACCCCTCGTTGAAGATCAGGTAGATGACGTCCAGCACGGAGTCGAGGCGGGCCTCGCGGTCGGGGCCGTACGGGACCTCGAAGGCGACGTTCTTCGTCGCCAGTGTTCTCTTCGCGCGCACGATCCGCTGGGCGATCGTCGGCTCGGGGACGAGGAACGCGCGGGCGATCTCGGGCGTCGTCAGACCGCCCAGCAGGCGCAGGGTGAGCGCGATGCGGGCCTCCGCGGACAGCACCGGGTGGCAGGCGGTGAAGACCAGCCGGAGCAGGTCGTCGTCGATGTCCTCCGGGTCGGCGGGCTCCTGCGGCGGGACCGTGGTCTCCAGGTCGCGGCCGATCTCCGCGAGCTTGCGGGCGTAGTTCTCCCGGCGCCGGATCAGGTCGACGGCGCGGCGGCGGGCGGTGGCCATGAGCCAGGCGCCCGGGTTGTCCGGCACGCCGTCGCGCCGCCACTGCTCCAACGCCGCGACCAGGGCGTCCTGTGCGAGCTCCTCCGCGATGCCGACGTCCCGGACGATACGGGCGACGCCGGCGATGATGCGCGGGGACTCCAGACGGAAGACGGTCTCGATGGCGTGCTCGGCGCTGGGCTGCTCGGTGGGCTGCGGTTCCACAACCCACCATGCAACACCCCGCCCCGCGTCCACGCCAAGCAAAGACCGGGAGTACGGCGGTCGGGCTCAGCCCTCGGCAATCTCCCGCACCTCGCAGGTCACGGTCCAGAACTCCTCGTGCACCTTCAGGAACCGCTTGGTCCACTCCAGGGCCTCGGCCATGTCCTTGCACTGCATGATCGCGTAGCCGCCGACGACCTCCTTGGCCTCGGTGAACGGTCCGTCGGTGACGGAGATCCTGCCGCCCTCCCAGCGCACCCGGGTGCCCTGGGCTGAGGGGGTCAGCCCGGCGGTGTCGAGCATGACGCCGGCCTTGGTGACCTCCTCGATCAGCTCACCCATCCGCTGCATCAGCTCCGGGCTCGGCCCCTCGGCCGGGGCGGAGGACTCGTCGATCTGCACGAGCGACAGGTAACGGGGCATGGTGACTCCTCGGTCTCGTTCCCGAGCGGCGGGGCCTGTCCCCGCCTCTCACCCATGCGTCGAACGGCGGACACCCGGATCGACACACGCCCCAAAATTCTTCGAAGGTTTTTCCCCGCGCCGGTCTCGCGGGCGTTTTCGCAGGTCGAACGGCGTTTCCTCAGCGCAGCGACGCCCACAGTTCGCTCGCCGCCCCTTCCTTCGGGATCACTCGGTTGGGGTCGGACGGGGCCGGGACCACCGGCATCATCACCGTCCGCACGTGGTCCGCGGACAGGTTCTTCAGGCTCTGGCCGAGGCGGGTCAGTTCGTTCAGGGAGTCGAGGCCGGTGTCGGTGGTGAGACTGGAGGTGACCGCGTCGGCGATCTTGTAGAGCTTGGTGGGGTCGGTGAGGAGGTCGGTGGCGGCCATCTGCTCCAGGAGGGCCTTGACCAGCTTCTGCTGGAGGCCTATTCGGCCGAGGTCGCTGCCGTCGCCGATGCCGTGGCGGGTGCGGGCCAGGGCCAGGGCCCGGGTGCCGTCCAGGTGGTGGGCACCGGCGCTGAGGTGCAGATGGCTCATGTCGTCGTCGATGTCCTGGTCGGTGGTGACGTCGACCCCGCCGAGGGCGTTCACCAGCTTCGCGAAGCCGGAGAAGTCGATCTCGATGTAGTGGTCCATGCGGACGTTCGTGAGCGACTCGACGGTCTTCACCGCGCACACCGGTCCGCCCACCGAGTAGGCGCTGTTGAACATCGCGTTGTAGGCCACCGATGTGGCGCCCCCGGACGCCAGCGGGCAGGACGGGCGGGTGACCAGGGTGTCGCGCGGGATGCTGACGACCGTGGCACCGGTGCGGCCCGCGTCGAGGTGTACGACCATCGCCGTGTCGGAGCGCGCGCCCGAGCTGCTGCCGCCGCCGAGCCGCTGGTTCTCCTTGCCGCCGCGCGAGTCCGAGCCCAGGACCAGGATGTTCAGGGCCTTGGTCGGCAACGGGGACGCGACGGCCGAGGCGTCGGCCGACGGGGTCGGCACCGCTCTCGCCCGGGCCGGCCGGTCGTCGCCGAGCGCGCTGTCGATGTCGACGCTCCTGATGTTGTCGTTCAGGTGCCAGTAGGCCCAGCCCGCCGCCGCGACGCCGAGCACCAGGGCGCCCGCCAGGGTGAGACCGGCGGCCCTCAGCACCACCGACCGCCGGCCCGTCCGTCTTCCCGCGTCGCCGTTCTCCTCGTGTCCGGTCACGGACAGGAACGTAAGTCCGAATTATTAGGGGACTGTTAGGAGAACAGGGGCGAGACGGTCTTCTTCGGAAAATCTCATGTTGCGGGTGGCTCCGAAAGTTTCGGTCACCCTCCGGCCGCGGGCGCCGCGGTACTCGCGCTGCCGGCCCAAGCCGTCGTACGTGTACCGGTTCTGCGTCTCCACGGCCAGCGCGTCCTGCGGCTTGACCAGGGTGGTCGAGGGCTTGGCCTTGTCGTAGTAGGTCAGGAACTCCTTCGACGTCAGACCGCGCTCGTCGTAGAGGGTGTCCGCCAGCAGCCGGCCGCCGTTCGGGCCGGGACTCTGGCTCTGGCGCGGACGCAGGAAGGTTTGATTCCGAGTGGCTGAATCTTGAACTGACCCGTGTTTCCTGTGAGTTGCGTGAAAAACGAGTCAATTCGACACAACTCGGCGCACCGGCAGTCGCGTTGTTCAGCCCATCGACTCGAACCGCCACCGATGCACCGGGCGCGTCACCAATTCCGCGCCGGGTTCAGGCAGTTCGGGCAAGTCGGCGTCGTAGGGCGCGTCCCACCAGGTGATGACCAGGACGCGGTCCTGGGGAGCCCGGAAGGTCTCCCGGCGCAGGGGCGGCGGCCCGGAGAGCTCCTGTCGCCGCGCCCAGGAAAGCAGGTCCTCGCCCCGTCCCTCGACCGCCCGCGCCTCCCACATCAGGGCGACCGTCACGAGTACAGGTTCTCCTTGCTGACCTCGTGCACGTGGTCGTGGTCGTGGCTGTGATCCCCTCCGGGCACGTGCGGGTCCGTCACCGGCAGCGAGGAGTCCGCCGACAGGTCCCAGCTGGAGGCGGCCCGGTTGCGGGCGACCATCTCGGCCCCCAGCGCGGCCACCATCGCCCCGTTGTCCGTGCACAGCTTGGGCCGCGGGACGCGCAGGCGGATGCCGGCCGCCTCGCAGCGCTCCTGGGCCAGGGCGCGCAGCCGGGAGTTGGCCGCCACACCGCCGCCGATCATGAGGTGGTCGACGCCCTCGTCGCGGCAGGCCCGTACGGCCTTGCGGGTCAGCACGTCCACGATCGCCTCCTGGAAGGACGCGGCGACGTCCCGCACCGGGACCTCCTCGCCCGCCGCCCGCCGGGCCTCGATCCAGCGGGCCACCGCCGTCTTCAGGCCGGAGAAGGAGAAGTCGTAGGCCGGGTCCCGCGGGCCGGTCAGACCGCGCGGGAAGGCGATCGCCGCCGGGTCGCCCTCGCGGGCGTAGCGGTCGATGACCGGGCCGCCCGGGAAGCCCAGGTTCAGCACCCGGGCGATCTTGTCGAAGGCCTCGCCCGCGGCGTCGTCGATCGTCGCGCCCAGGGGGCGTACGTCCGAGGTGATGTCCGTGGACAGGAGCAGGGACGAGTGGCCGCCGCTCACCAGCAGCGCCATCGTCGGCTCCGGCAGCGCCCCGTGCTCCAGCTGGTCCACGCAGATGTGGGAGGCCAGGTGGTTCACGCCGTAGAGGGGCTTGCCCAGCGCGTAGGCGTACGCCTTCGCCGCCGAGACGCCGACGAGCAGCGCGCCCGCCAGGCCCGGGCCCGCCGTGACCGCGATGCCGTCCAGGTCCCTGGCGCTGACCCCGGCCTCCTTCAGGGCGCGGTCGATCGTCGGGACCATCGCCTCCAGGTGGGCCCGGGACGCCACCTCCGGCACGACCCCGCCGAAGCGGGCGTGCTCGTCGACGCTGGAGGCGACGGCGTCCGCGAGCAGGGTGGTGCCGCGGACGATGCCCACGCCGGTCTCGTCGCAGGAGGTTTCGATCCCCAGAACCAGGGGTTCGTCAGCCATTGATCTCGGTTCCTTGCACAGAGGTGGAGGTGGAGGGGTCGGTCAGGCGCATCACCAGGGCGTCCACGTTCCCCGGCTGGTAGTAACCGCGTCTGAAGCCGATGGGTTCGAAGCCGAAGCGCTCGTACAGCTTCTGCGCGCGGACGTTGTCGACCCGGCACTCCAGCAACACTTCGGCGCACTCGAAGGCGGTCGCCGCGCGCAGCAGCTCGGTCAGCAGCAGCCCGCCCAGACCGGTGCCCTGCAGTTCGCGGGCGACCGCTATGGTCTGGATATCGGCCAGCTCGCCCTGGGCGGCCAGGCCGGCGTAACCGACGATCCGGTGGCCCTCGACGGCGACGACGTACCGCCGGCTGGCGTCCGCTCCCCGGGCATGGGCCAGCTCGGACCAGAACATCCCCCGCGACCAGGCGTCCTCGGGGAAGAGGTCCTTCTCCAGCTCCAGTACGGAGTCGATGTCCCACCAGCGCATCTCGCGCAGCGCGGGCTTCACGGGTTCGGTCACTTGGGGGTGACCACCTTGTAGTTCTTGGGCACCTGGGCGTCGGGACGGCGCAGGTACAGCGGCCGGGGTGCGGGCAGTTCCTCGCCCGCGGCCAGCTTCTCGGCGGCCAGGGAGGCGAGGGCGGCTGCGGAGACGTGCTCGGGTTCGTGCGCGCTCGGGAAGGTGTCGGGGTAGAGCAGCGCGCCCGCGCCGACGGCGGGCAGACCCGCCACCCGGTCGGCGATGTCGGCGGGACGGTCGACGGCCGGGTCGGTCAGGCGCGTGCGGGAGTCCGCGTACGTCGCCCAGTAGACCTCCTTGCGCCGGGCGTCGGTCGCCACGACGAAGGGGCCCTTCTCGATGTCGGAGGCGTACGCGAGGCCGTCGAGCGTGCACAGGCCGTGCACGGGGACGCCGAGCGCGAGCCCGAAGGTGTCGGCGGTCATCAGACCGACGCGCAGACCGGTGTAGGGGCCGGGGCCGATGCCGACGACGAGCGCGGTGACGGCGTCCAGCTTGAGTCCGGCCTCGGCGAGGACGCGGTCGACGGCCGGCAGCAGCAGCTCTCCGTGCCGGCGCGCGTCCACCTGGCTCGACGAGGCGATGACGGCCTCACCGTCGTGCAGGGCGACGGTGACGGCGGGGGTGGCGGTATCCAGAGCGAGCAAGAGCACGCAAACAGCCTACGGCTCTCGCGCGCTGAGCACGGCCGCCCGGGTCGGGCCGTCACCGACTGCTACCGTCTGTACGAAGTACGACATATGACCCGAGGCAGAGGTGGGCGCACGTGGCAGGGACCAGCGCGGGAATCGTGGCCGGGCTCACCGCCGCGGCCGTCGGCGCGGTGGGATTCCTGGCCTACCAGGCCTCGGCGGCCGCACCGGCGAACCTTCGGGGCCTGCCGGGGCCGACCGCGTCGCCCGCGGTGGCGGCGACCAAGGCTCCCCGGGACAAGCGCAACCCCACCGCCCTGCCCGCCGGCTCCGGCAGGGGTGAACGGGTCGTGTACTCGGTGGACGACGACCGGGTGTGGCTGGTCGGGCCGAACGGCAGGGTCCAGCACACGTTCCGGGTGCGTCCGGGCAGTGTCGATCCGCCGCCGGACACGTACGAGGTGACGTCCCGCTCGAACGCGATCACCGGCACCGACGGCACCCCCGTCGAGCACGTCGTGCGGTTCACCAGCGTGGGAGACGTGGTCGTCGGCTTCAGCGCCGCCGTGGGCGAGACGGTGTCGGCGCCCGATCCGTCCGTGAAGACGGGCGGCATCCGGGAGGAGCGCCGGGACGGCGAGGAGATGTGGAAGTTCGCGACGATCGGGGTACCGGTCGTCGTGATCCGCTAGCGGTACGAGGTGATCCGCCGGCGCTACGCCGCCTCGGGGTGCTCCCGTACCGGCTCGGGCTTCTGGGGCTCCGGTTCCCGCGGCGGTCTGGAGACCGCGTCCGCGGCCGCGCACGAGGCCAGCAGATCGCGCATGGACACCCCGGCCGCCGGATACGGCACGGGCGGCACCGCGGGCTGAGAAGCGGACATGAACGCCTCCTGACGAGCGGGGGCGGGCGTAGTTAGGCACACCTAACCACGGGCTGGATACCATGTGACCACGCCTTTGAGGTCCGGCGCAATATCTTGCCGACGGCTTGTCGGAATCTTCACCGGTCCGCTCAGGCGGCCAGTACCCCGAGGTCCACCTCGGCCCACCGCTCCCCCAGCCCAAAGAGCGTGACGTGCCGTACCTCGTCCGTGGTGTCGCCCACGGCGCGGTGGATCACGACCTGCAACCGGTCGTCGGTCAGCTCCTCCACCTTGCCCTCGCCCCACTCCACGACGATCACCGACGCGGGCAGCGAGACGTCGAGGTCGAGGTCCTCCATCTCGTCGAGGCCGCCGGACAGCCGGTAGGCGTCCACATGGACGAGCGGCGGACCGTCGCCGAGCGAGGGGTGCACCCGGGCGATCACGAAGGTCGGCGAGGTGACCGCGCCCCGCACCCCGAGCCCCTCGCCGAGCCCGCGGGTGAGGGTCGTCTTGCCCGCGCCGAGCTCCCCGCTGAGCATCACGAGATCGCCCGAGCGCAGCAGCTTGGCGAGCTTGCGGCCCAACTCCCGCATCTGCTCGGGAGAGTTGATCGTGATCTCTACGGCGGTGCGGTCAGCCGGGTCGTGCGGCGCTGCTGGTGCTTCCATAGCCACTTACCGTAGCCCCTGCCGGGACGGCCCCCGCGCGGGTGAGAAGGTCGGCGAGCCGGTCGGTGACCACTTCCGGGTGTTCCAGCATGACCAGGTGCCCGGCGTCCGGGACCAGCACCAGTTCGGCGTCCGGCAGCAGGTCGGCGATGGCCTCGCTGTGCTCGCTGGGCGTGACGAGATCCTTGACCCCGGCCAGGACCAGGACCGGCATGTCCCGGAAGAAGGCGAGGGCCTCGGTCTTGTCGTGGTCGGTGAAGGCCGGGTAGAACTCGGCGACCACGTCGATCGGCGTGGACTCGATCATGCGCTCCGCGAACCGCTCCACCGCCGGGTCGACGTCCCGGGTGGCGAACGAGTACCGCTTGATGATCCCGGCGAACAGGTCGGCCGTGGCCCGGCGCCCCTTCTCCACCAGCGCCGCCTGCGTGCCGAGCGCCTTCAGTACGCCGGGCAGCACCCGGCGCACCGCGTTGACGCCGGCCAGCGGCAGCCCGAAGTTGACCTCGCCGAGCCGCCCGGAGGAGGTGCCGACCAAGGCGGTGGCCACCACCCGGTCGCGGATCAGCTCGGGGAACTGCGCAGCCAGCGCCATCATCGTCATCCCGCCCATGGAGTGCCCGACGAGCACGATCGGCCCCTCCGGCACGGCAGCGTCGATGACCGCCTTCAGGTCGCGGCCCAGCTGGTCGATGGTGAGCGGCACGTCGTTCTGGAGCTGGGCCACGCCCCGTCCGGAGCGCCCGTGGCTGCGCTGGTCCCAGTGCACGGTCCGCACCACGCCGCGCAGCGCCGCGCGCTGGAAGTGCCAGGAGTCCTGGCTGAGGCAGTAGCCGTGGCTGAAGACGACGGTGACCGGGGCGGGCGCCTTGCGGCCGAAGAGCCGGCGCCGGCGCGGTGCCGAGCCGCCCTCGGGCTCGACGTCGTCGACCTCGTAGTAGAGCTCGGTGCCGTCGTCGGCGTACGCCTTGCCCGGCGTGCCGCGCAGCGCGCCGTACGGCCCGGTGGAGTCCAGGGCGAGCCGCGCCTTGCGGCGCATCCCGCGGCCGACGGTCATCCGCTCGATCGCGACACCGGCGGCCGCGCCTGCCGCGAGCACGCCTATCGCGGTGCCGGCGATGCCGGTCGCCCTGCGCCAGTTGCCGGCCGCCCCCGTGGCGGAGGCGACGACGGCCGACGTGGCGACCTCCGCGACGACCTCCGCACTGCTCTCGCTCACGTACCGCTCCTCTTCGCCGTACTGCAGTTCGCTGGGTGGGTGGTGCGGGTGTAGGTGCAGTCGTAACAGGTGTTGCCGCCGATGCCGCAGGCGCCCCCCCGGGGCGGTTACTCGTCCCGCCCGTCCTGTTCCTCGTTCACATAGACGCGAGGAACGCGCATTCCGATCCGCGTGACGATTTCGTACGCGATGGTGCCCGAGGCCTGCGCCCAGTCCTCCGCGGTGGGCTCGCCCCGGTCGCCGGGCCCGAACAGGACCGCCTCGGAGCCGACCTCGGGTTCGTCCCCCCCGAGGTCGACCACGAACTGGTCCATCGCGACGCGCCCCGCGACCGTCCGCCACTTCCCGCCGACCAGGACCGGACCGGTCCCGGAGGCGTGCCGGGGAATTCCGTCCGCGTAGCCGACGGGCACGAGACCGAGTGTCGTCTCGCCCGGTGTGACGTAGTGATGCCCATAACTGACGCCGTGATTCCCCGGAACGTGCTTCACCAGTGCCAGCGACGCCGAAAGTGTCATCACCGGGCGCAGGCCGAAGTCGGACGGGGTGCCGAGTTCGGGGCTGGGCGAGATGCCGTACAGGGCGATACCGGTGCGTACCAGGTCGAAATGGGACTCGGGAAGGGTCAGCGTGGCGGGCGAGTTGGCGATGTGCCGCACCTCGGGGCGTACGCCCTGTTCCTCCGCGTACGCCACCAACTCCCGGAAGAGGGCGAGCTGGGCGGCGATGGACGGATGGCCGGGCTCGTCGGCGCAGGCGAAGTGGGACCACAGTCCGGTGATGCGCAACAGCCCCTCGGACTGGGCGCGCAGCGCCCCGGCGACCAGCTCGGGCCAGTCGGCGGGCTGGCAGCCGCTGCGCCCGAGCCCGGTGTCGGCCTTGAGCTGCACGCGCGCGGGCCTGCCCGCGCGCCGGGCCGCCTCCGTCACCTCGCGCAGCGCCCACGGGTCGCTGACCGAGACGTCGAGGTCGGCCTCGACCGCCTCCCGCCAGGGCCCGCCCGGCGTCCACAGCCAGCACATGATCCGCACGTCCGACGGCAGCCCGGGGTCGGCGCGCAGCGCCAGGGCCTCCTCGGGCGTGGCCGTGCCGAGCCAGGTGGCCCCCGCCTCGACGGCCGCGCGGGCACACCTCACCGCCCCGTGGCCGTACGCGTCGGACTTCACCACGGCCATCAGCGCCGCGTCCGGCGCGAGGGCGCGCAGGGCACGCACGTTGGCCCGCAGGGCGGCCAGATCGATCTCGGCGCGGGCGCGCAGGGGCGCGGTCGGCGCAGGTGCTGTCTCAGTCATCGCGCCCCCAGTGTCTCAGAGCGGTCCGACAGCGCCGCGGCTCAGGCCCTAGCTCCCGGACCTGCGGCCCCAGACGAATACCCGGTCCCCCTTCTTCAGCACACCCCACAGCTTGCGCGCGTCGGCCAGCTTGAGATTGACGCAGCCCCAGGACCCGATGGTGGTGTAGATGCTGCCGTAGACGGCGTGAAAGGCCTGTCCGCCGTCGAAGAACTGAGCGTAGGGCATGGGCGAGTTGTACAGGGTCGACCAGTGGTTCTTGTGCCGCCAGTAAACGGTGTGCCAGCCGCCGCGAGTCGCGTGGCCCTTGCGCCCGCTGCGCATCGACACCGGCCCGAAGACCACCTTGCCGCCCTTCTGCACCCAGGTGACCTGCCGGTCGAGATCGACGCAGGCGACCCGATACGTCCGAATAGGGCATTTTTTGGCCGCGTTGGGATTCTTCCGGGCCGACAGGAGCATCATCTGCGCCCAGGTCACGGGTCCGGCAAAGCCGGTGGCGGGCTTGATCTTGTGCTTCTTCTGGAAGGCCCGGATGGCCTTGCAGTCGGCGGCGGACTGCTTCCCGTCCGCCTTCCGCTTCAGCCACCGCTCGACCTGCCGCTGGTAGGGCCCGGCCTGTCTGCTGCACGCGACCTTCGCGACGGCGTCGGTCAACGGCACGTATTCGATGAGGTCGTACGTCCCGCGCGGGGCGTCCCGCGGCTCGACGGCGTCCTCCTTGGCACTGGGCGTGTACACCTTCGGCGGCAGCACCTGGTCGGGCGTGTCGATCTGCCAGGGCTGCGCCGGCCCCGGCGCCACGCCGGGCACCAACTCGGCCTCGGGGCCGGAGCCGCCGGGGGCCTGGGGCGTCGGTGTGGCGGCCGTCGCGGTACCGGCCGCGGGCAGGACGGTCACGGCGACGAGCAGCACGGCCAGGCTTGAGGTGACGCATCGGGCGAGGCTTCGGTGGGCGATTCGTCTGTGGAGCGCGATGTGTCCATTCATCACGCGATCAGACAAACGTGCCGCCGCCGCGGATCCCGGGAGCCGCGCGGTCAGGTCACCCGACGGGTGGACCCCGCGTCAGTCCCGTACGTCCCGCCAGGCCTCCGGGATCATCGACGCCACGTCATGCGCCCCGGCCGGCGCCCCGTCCGCCGCGTACCGCCCGGCCAGGCCGTGGAGATACGCCCCCACGCTGCCCGCGTCCCGCGCCGGGAGCCCGGACGCCAGCAGCGAGCCCGTGAGCCCGGAGAGCACGTCGCCGCTGCCGGCCGTGGCGAGCCAGGACGTGCCGGTCGCGTTCACCCGTACGGCTCCGCCCCGGGCGTCCGCCACCAGGGTGGTCGACCCCTTCAGCAGTACGGTCGCCCGGTAGCGCGCCGCCAGCTCGCGGACCGACGCCAGCCGCGCGGCCTCGACCTCCGCCCGGTCCACGCCGAGCAGCGCGGCCGCCTCGCCGGCGTGCGGGGTCATCAGCGTCGGTGCCGTACGTGCGCGCACCGCGTCCCGCTCCGCGAGGCGCAGCCCGTCCGCGTCGACCAGCACCGGCACCTCCTCGCGCAACACCTCCGCCACGGTCGCCGCGTCGTCCCCGGCCCCCGGCCCCACGACCCAGGCCTGCACACGGCCGGCCTTGTGCGGGCCCCGGTCGGAGACGAGCGTCTCGGGGAAGCGGGCGATCACCGCGTCCCCGGCGGGCCCCACGTACCGCACGGCCCCCGCCCCGCCGCGCAGCGCCCCGGCGACGGCGAGCACCGCCGCGCCCGGATACCGCGCCGAGCCGGCGGCGATGCCGACGACACCGCGCCGGTACTTGTCGCTCTCGGCCCCCGGCATCGGCAACAGCCGGGCCACGTCCGCGTGCTGCAGGGCCTCCAGTTCGGCCTCGGCGGGCAGGTCGAGCCCGATGTCGACGAGCCGCACCGTCCCGGCGTACTCGCGCGCCGGATCGACCAGCAGCCCCGGCTTGTGCGTCCCGAAGGTCACCGTGAGATCGGCCCGGACGGCGTCGCCGCGCACCTCACCGGTGTCCGCCTCGACCCCGCTCGGCAGGTCCACGGCGACGACGGCGGCCGCGGACCGCTCGGCCAGTGCGGCGAGGGCGGCGGCCTCGGGCCGTAGTCCGCCCTTCCCGCCGATGCCCACGATGCCGTCGACGACGAGATCGGCCCGGGCGATCAGGCCCTCGGCCGCGTCCGGGAGGACGGCCGTGCCACCCGCCCGGCGCAGCGCGGCGAGCCCGCCGGAGTGCGCGCGCTCGGGGTTCAGCAGCACCGCCGCGACGCCGGCCCCGCGCCGGGCGAGCCGGGCCCCGGCGTACAGGGCGTCGCCGCCGTTGTCGCCGCTGCCCACGAGCAGGACCACCCGGGCGCCGTAGACCCGCCCGAGCAGGTCGGCACACGCGGCGACCAGTCCGGCGGCGGCGCGCTGCATGAGGGCGCCTTCCGGAAGCCTGGCCATCAGCTCGCGCTCGGCCGCCCGCACCGTCTCCACGCTGTACGCAGTCCGCATGCGGTCGAGTCTCTCCCGAAAGACGCGGGGGCCGCACCCGATCCGGTCAGCCCTCGGCCACGACCATGGCCGAGGCGACGCCCGCGTCATGGCTCAGCGACAGGTGCCACGCCTTGACCCCGAGTTCGGCCGCCCGTGCCGCGACCGTCCCCTTCACCCGCAACCGCGGCTGCCCGCTGTCCTCGACGAACACCTCGGCGTCCGTCCAGTGCATGCCCGGCGGCGCGCCGAGCGCCTTGGCGACGGCCTCCTTGGCCGCGAACCGCGCCGCGAGCGAGGCGACGCCTCGGCGTTCCCCACTCGGCAGGTACAGCTCACTGTCCAGGAAGAGCCGCCCGGCCAGCCCGGGTGTACGGTCCAGCGACGCCCGGAACCGGTCGATCTCGGCCACGTCGATACCAACCCCGATGATGCTCATCCGGGCACTCTACGATCCTTCCGGCGACCGGAGACTTCCCGGAACTTCCGGGTGTTCGCTGAAGAGTTCTTCCGCGCACGCCACGGTTCCGGCCCGGTCGAGCCAGTCGTTGAGGCGGTCGAGGTCGGTGCAGGCGGTGATGCGTTCACGGACCTCGTCGGAGATCGGAAGGCCACGTACTTCCAGCACGCGCAGGACTCCCTTGGCCTCGCCTTCGACCTTGCCTTCAACCTTGCCTTCGAGATAGGCCGTCTCACGGACCGTCCCCCGGCCGGGGAAGTAGCTGACGAACGACATGATTTCCTTCAGTTTCTGTCCGGCCGGGCTGTTACCCAGGCTGATTTCCAGGAAGTCGTAGAAGTAGTCGGCGGTCTCGGGGTCCGTTTCCCGGATCTCCTGAAGGGCAGCTGTGATTGCCCTCAGTATGGCCTCACAGTCGGCGCTGCGGGCGTGTGCCAGGGCGGAGAACACCGCCAGTGCGGGGTTCTTCACCGCGGTCCTGACATCCGTGATCTTCGGCAGATTGTCCGGCCCCGCGACCAGCGGATAGGTCCGCTGAGCCGTCCAGCCGCGCGCGCCGCAGACGAAGGGGCCGGTCGCCCACTTGGCCGTGGCCCTGTCCTGGCAGACCACGAGGAGCAGCACGGGCAGGCGGTATTTCGCCCGGAGGTAGGCGACGTAGTACGCCCAACTCGACGCTTTTCCCTCGTCTTTACCCGACTGCGACTCGATGGCGAGCAGGAAGTCCTCACCGTCGGACGGACCGACACACAGCACGGTGTCCACGCGTCGCTCCAGCGGCCGGGCCTCCGTCACGTCCGTGGAGACGGCGTCCACGGTCGCCTTTGCGGATAACGGGACACCCAGCACCCCGAACACGGGTGACAAGATCTCGGGCCGCTCCTGGAAGGTTGCGAGTGGCGAAGTATCGTTCACGCCGCCGAAGTCAGCTCACACCACACGTACTTGCCCCGGTTGCCGAATCGGGACAGCGGCTGCCAGCCCCAGAGGTCGGAGCAGGCCCGTCCCAGCGACAGACCCCGGCCCTCTTCCACGTCGACGAGGCGGCCGAGCGGTCGCGGGGGCTCGGGCGGTTCCGGGTCGGCGTCCCACGCCCCGATGCGCAGCACGCCGGGTGGTGACCAGCGCACGCGCAGAGCGGCGGGCCCCTTGGTGTGGCGTACGGCGTTGCCCACCAGCTCCGTGGCGAGGAGTTCCGCGGTGTCCACGAGCCCGATCAGGCCGTGCATGGTGAGGATCAGGCGGAGGGTACGGCGGCTGACGGTGACGGCTCGGGGGTCGTTCGGGATGTACAGGGAGTACTCCCACGGTTCGGATTCGTTTTCGGGCGTGGGGCAGCTCCGGTTCGTTGGTGGGGGTTTCGGAGATCTGCGGGTTGCGGGCGGTGGCATTGCCACATCCGTCGCGGCAGGACGGAGTGGTGCGCTTCCGGCGCCCCGGAATTCCGCAGCGTGTGCGTCGCGTCACTGACGGTAGACCTAGTTTTTTAAGTTTCGCAAGCCGATCGCATAGCCTGGCCCCCGAACGAGTCGCACTTACAGGGGCATTGGGAGGAGCATTCGATGGCATTGAGGCAGGAGCCAACAGCGCGCCAGATGCGCCTGGGGGTCGAATTGCGCCGGCTCCGCGATGCGGCAGGCCTGGCAGCCCGCGAAGCCGCAGCGCTGCTCGGCGTGAGCCCAGCCCAGATCAGCCAGATCGAGGCAGCCCTCGCAGGCGTGAGCGAGAAGCGGCTCCGCTGTTTGGCCGCCAACTACGCCTGCTCCGACGGCGCGTTGATCGATGCCCTGGTGAACTTGGCGACCGACCGAACCCGAGGCTGGTGGGAGGAGTACCGAGGCATCCTTCCCGCCGCTTATCTGGACCTCGCCGAGCTGGATCACCACGCGACCTTCCGTCACGACGTGGCGGTCATCCACGTACCAGGGCTCTTCCAGACGGCGGAGTACGCACGGACCCTCTTCGCCTACATGAACCCCGAGTTCCCGGACAGCGAGGTGGAACTCCGCGTGGATCACCGGATGAAGCGGAAGATCATTATCGAGGGTGCCGACCCCATTCCGTACGAGGCCGTGATCCACGAAGCGGCGCTTCGCATCAAGGTGGCCGGACGTGTCGCCACCCGAGCTCAGCTGGCGCGCATCCTGGAAATGTCGGATGCGGACCACGTCACGGTCGGGGTCGTCCCCTTCGCACTGGACGACTTCGCAGGAGCCGGAAGCGCCATGGTGCACCTGGGGGGAGCAGTCTCTCGCCTGGACACCGTGGTGCGCGATGCTCCGCACGGCACGGCCTTCGTCGACTCCGAAGCCCAACTGAAGCACTTTCGAAAGCTCTTCCGTAGGGTGAAGGAAGCGTCGCTTCCGGCAGAGCAGTCACGTGACTTCATCCACCAGTTGGCGAAGGAACTGTGAGGACAGCATGACCACCTCCACCGAGTGGCAGAAGTCGTCCTTCTCCGGCGGAGGTGAGGGCAACGACTGCGTCGAGATCGCGAACTTGGACATCCACATAGCCGTCCGCGACTCGAAGGCCCCGGCCAGGGCAACCCTCACCTTCCCGAGCGGAGCCTTCGCCACCTTCATAGAAGCCCTGAAGAACCCCGGCTACTCCACCGTCACCGACTTCGCCAGGTTCCGAGGCTGATCCACCTCGTTGCCCCGGGCAGTAGCCAGTTCGCAGGCGAAGACCTGCAGGGGCACCGTCGCCACCAGGGGCTGCAGCAGGGTCGGGGTCGCCGGGATGCGGATCAGGTGGTCGGCGTACGGCACCACCGCCTCGTCCCCCTCCTCCGCGATCACGATCGTCCGCGCGCCCCGGGCCCGGATCTCCTGGATGTTGGAGACGATCTTGTCGTGGAGGACGGACCGGCCCCGAGGCGACGGCACGACCACCACCACCGGCATGTCCTCCTCGATCAACGCGATCGGCCCGTGCTTGAGCTCGCCCGCCGCGAAGCCCTCGGCGTGCATGTACGCCAGCTCCTTCAGCTTGAGCGCGCCCTCCAGCGCCACGGGGTAGCCGACGTGCCGGCCGAGGAACAGCACCGTGTTCTTGCCGGCCAGGGACCGCGCCAGCGCCCGCACCGGCTCCATCGTCTGAAGCACGCGCTCGACCTGGCAGGAGATCTGCGAGAGGTCGCGGATCACCGCCCGGATCTCGTCGCCCCACTTGGTGCCCCGCACCTGGCCGAGGTACAGCGCGACCAGATAGCAGGCCACCAGCTGGGTCAGGAACGCCTTGGTCGAGGCGACCGCGACCTCCGGCCCGGCGTGCGTGTACAGCACCGCGTCCGACTCGCGCGGGATCGTCGAACCGTTGGTGTTGCAGATCGCCAGCACCTTGGAGCCCTGCTCGCGGGCGTGCCGAAGGGCCATCAGGGTGTCCATGGTCTCGCCGGACTGCGAGATGGCGATGACCAGGCTGCGGGAGTCGAGGATCGGGTCGCGGTAGCGGAACTCGCTGGCCAGTTCCACCTCGCACGGGATCCGGGTCCAGTGCTCGATGGCGTACTTGGCGATCAGCCCGGCGTGGAAGGCAGTACCGCAGGCGACGATGACGACCTTGTCGACCTCGCGCAGTTCGGCCGCGCTGATGCGGACCTCGTCCAGGGTCAGCGAGCCGGCCGCGTCGATGCGGCCCAGGAGCGTATCGGCGACCGCCTTGGGCTGCTCGGCGATCTCCTTGAGCATGAAGTAGTCATAACCCCCCTTTTCCGCTGCCGACGCGTCCCAGTCGACGTGGTAGGAGTGCACCTCGGCGGCGCTGCCGTCGAAGCCGGTGACGCTCACGCCGTCCCGGCGCAGCTCCACCACCTGGTCCTGACCCAGCTCGATCGCCGCGCGCGTGTGGGCGATGAACGCGGCGACGTCCGAGGCGAGAAAGGCCTCGTCCTCTCCAACGCCCACCACCAGCGGCGAGTTCCGCCGCGCGCCGACGACCACGTCGGGCTGGTCGGCGTGCACCGCGACGAGGGTGAACGCGCCCTCCAGCCGCCTGCACACCAGCCGCATCGCCTCCGCGAGGTCGGCGCAGGACGAGTACTCCTCGGCCAGCAGGTGGGCGACCACCTCGGTGTCGGTCTCGGACGTCAGGTCGTGGCCGCGCTCGGCCAGCTCGGCCCGCAGCAGCGCGAAGTTCTCGATGATCCCGTTGTGCACGACCGCGACCCGGCCCGCGTTGTCGTGGTGCGGATGGGCGTTGGCGTCGGTCGGACCGCCGTGCGTGGCCCAGCGGGTGTGCCCGATACCCGTCGTACCGGTCGGCAGCGGCCGTTCGACCAGTTCCTTCTCCAGGTTGACCAGCTTGCCGGCCTTCTTCGCACCGGCCAGCCCACCGTCCGCGAGCACGGCCACGCCCGCCGAGTCGTATCCCCGGTACTCCAGCCGCTTCAGCCCGGCCATCACGACATCGAGCGCCGACTGCGCCCCCACGTATCCCACGATTCCGCACATGTGCCGCAGCCTAGGGGCCGACGCCGGTGTGAAAGTAGCCGCCGCGTGCCCGAAATCGGAAATTCCCACCAGAGTACGAAAGCCGCCGGTGCGCGGGACGTAGGAGACCCTGGGACCAACAACCCAGTACAGAGAGAGGCCTTCTGTGAGCTACAGCCCGTCGATCCACAAGTTCGTCGAAGGCAGCGACGCGCCCGTCCCCTTGGACAAGGATGTCGTTCGGGCGGTTCTCGATCCTTACGACATCGGTGACCCGACACTCACGGTGATGGAGGACGGACGCCTGCAGTACTGGGTCCGGGCCGTGGACCGTAGTGAGGCCGAGATCTTCGTCGACGAGACCGGCATCCAGGTGGAGCGTCCGCATTCCGGTCCCGGCGTATTCGCCATCGTGGCCGAACTTGCCTCACGGCTGGAAGCGGTGATCTTCGAACCGGGCGAGGGTGTATTCCTCTGCGGCACCGAAGCGCATGCGCGCCTTCCCGCAGGCATGCGGGAAAAAGCCGTACTGATCGAGATGACGGGTGACGCCGTGGAGGCCGCCCTGATCGGACCACGGCCTGCCTGACCGAGAGACACGGCGTGAACGGCCGACATCCACCGCGGGTGGGCCCGTCCCTGCGACGGAGCGGGTCCACCCGCCGACGTCTTTCGAAGGCAGGGCAACCCACGATGGCGAGACAGCGTGAGCAGTACGGCATTCTCTAGCACCTGAGAGAGGTCGCCCCCGGTACCGCCGTGCCGCCCCCCTTCGCGGACCGATCTGCGGGACGCCGTGCTGCCGGTGGTGCGGGAGGCGACACCGCTCCTGACAGATGTGAGCATCAGCCCGCGCTGGGACCCGATTCCCAGCACGAGCGCGCTGGCCGCCGTCGAGGAGGTCGTCGACTACGCATTGGCCAAAAATGCGAATCGAATCAGGAACTGGCTTCAGAAGACCAGGAGGCCGGACCTGGACTGGGAGGCATATTTCGGGACGAGAAACTCTCTTGGCAAGGCCTACTACCCGGACGGGACCTGGAAGGAGGCGGGCAACGCGTACTACATCAAGCTCGTGCGAGCCCCGGGACCCCCGAACGGCTACTACGTACAGGATTGCTATCCGACGTGAGGAGGTAAGTCGCGATGCCACGCTTCACAGATTTCGACTTCGGTGTGTCGTGGGTGATGGGTTTCTTCCACCAGGACTGGACCCACGACGGTGACACGGCTGCCGACGTCGTCGCCAAACATCTCGCGGAGTCGGTCGACGAGGAGGCTCTGGCAGTACGCCGTGACGCACGGATTCTCGGCAACCTTCCGTCACCGACTTTGGAGGTGCTGTGGGAAGCCGGAGCGCAGTACATACCGAGATTCGAAAGTCTTGGAGGAGGAGCCGAGTGGACGCGGACGGTCGTCGCCCTGTGTGACGCGCGGCTGTCGGCGAACCCGGATGTGCGCCCGCTCACGGGGGCGGACACGGAGGACGGCATGGCATGCCTCGACGCGGTCGTCGCCGAGATCGAGGGGGCGCAGTTCCTGGCGGCCGAGGTGCGTGCGGCGCTCACCGACTGCGCGAGCCGCTGCACCCCGGAGCTGGCGTTCCGGGTGTTGCTGAGAGCCATCAGAAGTGCCCCTGACGCCTCGCTGTCCTCCGAGCAGTACGCGAGGCTGGAAGCCATCGGATCGGCTCTCCAGTACGGCGAATTCGTCGTGGACTTCGTCAGGTACCTGGTCGAACAGCAATAGCAGGACGGCGTTCCTCTCCAAGACCACATCGGAGGGGAACGCCGTCCGGCTTGCCTGCCACGGTACGCAGTAGGCAAGCGCACGTGACGCACCCCACCCGCACCCCCGTTCAAACTCCGTTAACAATGGACTGTGATCTCTCCGGTCTCCTCGATGCCCCGGAGCGCCCACCGGTCCCGGCCGGAGGTGACTCCCTACGTCGACCTCACCCGTGCCGAGTGGAGCGCGCTGCGCGACAAGACGCCGCTGCCACTCACCGCCGAGGAGGTCGAGAAACTGCGTGGTCTCGGCGATGTCATCGACCTCGACGAGGTGCGGGACATCTATCTGCCGCTGTCCCGGCTGCTCAATCTCTACGTCGGTGCCACCGACGGACTCAGAGGGGCGCTGAACACGTTCCTCGGCGAGCAGGGCTCCCAATCGGGCACCCCGTTCGTCATAGGAGTCGCCGGCTCGGTGGCGGTCGGGAAGTCCACGGTGGCCCGTCTGCTCCAGGCCCTGCTCTCCCGCTGGCCCGAACATCCGCGCGTCGAACTGGTGACTACGGATGGCTTCCTGCTGCCCACCAAGGAGCTGGAGGCCCGCGGTCTGATGTCACGCAAGGGATTCCCCGAGTCGTACGACCGGCGCGCGCTCACCCGCTTCGTCGCCGACATCAAGGCCGGCAAGGACGAGGTGACGGCCCCCGTCTACTCCCACCTGATCTACGACATCGTCCCGGACAGGAAGCTCACCGTCCGCCGCCCCGACATCCTCATCGTCGAGGGCCTGAACGTCCTCCAGCCGGCCCTGCCCGGCAAGGACGGCCGCACCCGGGTCGGCCTCGCGGACTACTTCGACTTCAGCGTGTACGTCGACGCGAGCGCCGAGGACATCGAGCGCTGGTACCTCAACCGGTTCAAGAAGCTGCGCCAAACGGCCTTCCAGAACCCGGACTCGTACTTCCGCAAATACACGCAGGTCTCCGAGGAGGAGGCCCTCGACTACGCCCGGACGCAGTGGCGGTTGATCAACAAGCCGAATCTGGTCGAGAACATCGCCCCCACCCGTGGCCGCGCCACCCTGGTCGTCCGCAAGGGCCAGGACCACAAGGTGCAGCGGCTGCGCCTGCGCAAGCTGTGACGTGTTCATGGAGGCCTGTTAAAAAGGCGTCATGCTGCATCTGCGTCTGATCATCCCGGCCGACCGCACCGACGAGGTGGTCCGACTCATCGAGCGCACGGTCGGTACGACTCACCTCGTGGTGGTGCTGGGTGCCGCGCGCAACCCGGCCGGAGACGTCGTCATGTGCGACGTGGCGCGGGAGGCGGGCGACGAGCTCCTCGGGGCGCTGCGGACGCTGGGCATCGACGAGAAGGGCTCGATCGCGGTCGAGAACATCGACCTGTCGCTGTCCAGGCGGGCCGACAAGGCCGAGGAGGAGGCGCCGGGCGAGGGCGCTGACGCGGTGCTGTGGGAGCACCTGGAGGACGCGACACACGAGGAGTCGACGCTGTCCGCCACCTACGTCGCCTTCCTCACCATCGCCACGATGATCGCGGCCTGCGGTGTGGTGCTGGACAACGCGATCCTGATCGTGGGTGCCATGGCGGTCGGGCCGGAGTTCGGGCCGCTCGCGGGCCTGTGCACGGCGCTCGTCCAGCGTGCCCCGCGGCTGGCGGCGCGCTCGCTGAACGCGCTGCTCGTGGGCTTCGCGGTGGCCCTGCTGGTGACGGTCGGCTTCACATACTTCATGGACGCCGTCGGCCTGTTCACCAAGGTCCAGTTGGAGGCCGAGCGGCCGAACACCAACTTCATCTACCGGCCGGACGCGTTCTCGTTCGTCGTCGCCGTCCTGGCGGGTGTCGCCGGCACCCTGTCGCTCACTTCGGCGAAGTCGGGTGCCCTGGTGGGCGTGGCGATCTCGGTGACGACCGTTCCGGCGGCGGCGAACGCCGCCGTGGCCTTCGCCTTCACCGAGTACCGGCAGGCCTGGGGCTCCACGGAGCAGCTGTTGCTGAACCTGCTGGGCATCGTTCTGGCCGGAACGCTCACGCTGCTGGCCCAGAAGTGGTTCTGGGCCAGGCAACGGGAACGTACGGCGAGGACGCCGCGGTTCTAGCCGAGAGCCGACTTCACGGCGTCGGCCAGGCGGCCCGCGACCGTGCGGGCCTGGTCGATGTCCGCGGCCTCGACCATCACGCGCACCAGCGGCTCCGTGCCCGACGGGCGCAGCAGCACCCGGCCGGTGGAGCCGAGTTCGCGCTCGGCCTCGGTGATCGCGGCCGCCAGGTCGGCGGAGGTGCCGACGCGGGTCCGGTCGACGTCCGGGACGTTGATGAGCACCTGCGGCAGCCGCTCCATGACCGAGGCGAGGTCCCGGAGGGTACGGCCGGTCTCGGCGACGCGGGCGGCCAGCAGCAGGCCGGTGAGGGTGCCGTCGCCGGTGGTGGCGTGGTCGAGGATGATGACGTGGCCCGACTGCTCGCCGCCGAGGGCGAAGTCGTGCTGCTTCATCTCCTCCAGGACGTAGCGGTCGCCGACGGCGGTCTGCACGAGGTGGATGCCCTCGCGCTCCATGGCCAGCTTGAAGCCCAGATTCGACATCACGGTCGCGACGACGGTGTCGGAGCGCAGTGCGGAACGCTCCCGCATCGCCAGCGCGATCACGGCCAGGATCTGGTCGCCGTCCACGGCCTCGCCGGTGTGGTCCACGGCCAGGCAGCGGTCGGCGTCGCCGTCGTGCGCGATGCCGAGGTCGGCGCCGTGCTCGACGACGGCGGCCTTGAGCTTGTCCAGGTGGGTGGAGCCGCAGCCGTCGTTGATGTTGAGGCCGTCCGGCTCGGCACCGATGGTGACGACCTCGGCACCGGCCCGCGTGAAGGCCTCAGGGGAGACGCCGGCGGCCGCGCCGTGCGCCTCGTCGAGGACGATCTTCAGGCCGTCGAGACGGTTCGGGAGCACGCCGAGGAGGTGGGTGACGTACTGCTCGAAGCCCGCGTCGTAGGTCCGCACCCGCCCGACGCCCGCGCCCGTCGGCCGCTCCCAGGGCTCGCCGTGCCGGTGCGACTCGTAGACGGCCTCGATCCTGTCCTCCAGCTCGTCGGCGAGCTTGTGGCCGCCGCGGGCGAAGAACTTGATCCCGTTGTCGGGCATGGCGTTGTGGCTGGCGGAGAGCATGACGCCGAGGTCCGCGCCGAGCGCGCCGGTGAGATGCGCCACCGCGGGCGTCGGCAGCACGCCGACGCACAGCACGTCCACGCCCGCGCTCGCCAGGCCCGCGACCATGGCGGCCTCCAGGAACTCCCCGGACGCGCGCGGGTCCCGTCCGACCACCGCCGTCGGCTTGTGGCCCTCGAAAGTGCCCGCCTCGGCCAGTACGTGGGCCGCCGCGACAGAGAGGCCGAGCGCCATCTCGGCCGTCAGGTCCGCGTTGGCGACACCGCGCACGCCGTCCGTGCCGAAGAGTCGTCCCACTTGTCCTCCTGAGGAAGCGTCAGTTTCGGAAGCCGTCGGGCATTCGCTGGTTCGATGCCCGGTCGGTTCGGCTCCGCATCCCAGGCATTCCATGCCTGAACATCCGATCACACAAGCCTTTGAGCGTCTTGTGCCATTAGACCCAAAGATGTGTGATAAACGAACGCCCCGGCGGCACTGTGGCGTGCCGCCGGGGCGTTCGGAGTACGAGCAGGCAGCGAGATCAGCGCTTGCTGTACTGCGGGGCCTTGCGGGCCTTCTTCAGACCGGCCTTCTTGCGCTCGACCGCACGGTCGTCGCGCTTGAGGAAGCCGGCCTTCTTCAGCGGGCCGCGGTTGTTGTCGACGTCCGCCTCGTTCAGCGCACGGGCGACACCCAGACGGAGCGCACCGGCCTGACCGGAGACACCGCCACCCGCGATACGGGCGATGACGTCGTAGCGGCCTTCGAGCTCCAGCACCTTGAAGGGCTCGTTGACTTCCTGCTGGTGCACCTTGTTCGGGAAGTAGTCCTCGAGGGTGCGACCGTTGATCTTCCACTTGCCGGTGCCCGGAACGATCCGGACGCGGGCAATGGCGTTCTTGCGACGGCCCAGGCCGGCGGCCGGCTGGGGCTCGCCGAAGCGGGAGGCCAGGGACTCCGAGGTGTACTCGCCCTCGACGGGAACCTCGGACTCGGTGGTGTAGCTGTCGATGTCGACGAGCTCGGTCTCTTCGAGCGGCTGCTCGGCAGTGGTCTCGGCCACGATTCTCCTCAGATTCTCTTCGGTCTTAGGGGGTGGCCGGACTTACTGCGCGACCTGGGTGATCTCGAACGGCACCGGCTGCTGGGCAGCGTGCGGGTGCTGGTCGCCCGAGTAGACCTTCAGCTTGGAGAGCATCTGACGGCCCAGGGTGTTCTTGGGGAGCATGCCCTTGACGGCCTTCTCGATGGCCTTCTCGGGGTTCTTGGCGAGCAGCTCGTCGTAGCGGACGGAGCGCAGACCACCCGGGTAGCCGGAGTGGCGGTACGCCATCTTCTGGGTCCGCTTGTTGCCGGAGAGGTGCACCTTGTCGGCGTTGATGATGACGACGAAGTCACCGGTGTCGACGTGGGGGGCGTAGATCGGCTTGTGCTTGCCCCGGAGGAGGGTCGCTGCGGTGGTGGCGAGACGGCCCAGGACAACGTCCTGGGCGTCGATGACGTGCCACTGGCGCGTCACATCGCCGGGCTTGGGGCTGTACGTACGCACGGTTCGTAGCCTTCGCTTCTTCAGTGAATGGTCCTGACAAGGTCACCGAAGACGATCACGACAGCCCTGACCGCACTGCGGTGACGCAAACCGCGTGCAGGTCGCTGGTCATCGGCCCGGTGGACCGGTGTAAGGGCCAGGTCCGTGAGAAGAGCCAAGCCAATACACAACGAAGAAGCAGAATACCTGCGGTGCCTCGGCTGGGTCAAAACGGTGCCGATGCGTGCCAGGTTCCGCCTGTCCGTGCACCCAGTGTAGGGCGCCGTCACTGGGGGCTGCCGCCCTCAGTACCCCGCTTCGGCCCGGACGGCCTCGACCTCGGATGCCGGCCGGTTGAGATGCGCCGACCAGTACTGATAAGTCCCCTATCGCCCGTAGTAGAGGCGCACCCGTCCCCCCAGGACCCCGTCTAAGATGCGCCCCATGAGTTATGGGCAGGGGGGACCCCAGTCCCAGTGGGATCCCTGGAAACCGCAGTCACAGCAGCCCTGGAGCAGCGGCAGCGGCAGCGACCAGACCCCGGACTGGGCCGCGCTCGCCGAGGCCTCGGAGACGCGCAACAAGCGGCGCCGAGTGCTGTTCATCGGCGGCGGCGCGCTCGCGACGGTGGCGATAGGCACCGCCGTCGCCATGGCCATGGTGTCCGCGAACGGCGACAACAACGCGTCGGGGCAGCCGTCGAACCTGCCCGCGAGCGCCTCGCTGCCGAGCGACACCTCCGATCCGGCGCCGTCCTTCGACCCGACCAGCGCCCCGCCGCCGCTGGACCCGAAGGACTTCATCTCCGACGTGAAGAAGGACACGGCACCGCTGAGCGCCGAGACCCTCTTCCCGGGCACCCAGCTGACCATGGGCGAGACGGTCTACAAGAAGGGCCCGACGGCCGACACCAAGGACTGCGCCTCGGCCACGCGGGGCAGCCTCCCGAAGGTCCTCACCACCAACGGCTGCACCCGCGTGCTGCGGGTCAGCTACATCAAGGACGGCGTGGCGGTGACCGTCGGCGTCGCCGTCTTCGACACCGAGGCCAAGGCCGCCAAGGCCAAAGGCCAGGCCGACCGGAAGAGCTTCGTGAAGTCGCTCGACGGCAAGGGCGTGAAGTCCTTCTGCAACGCGGCGATCTGCCGGTCGACGACCAATTTCTACGGCCGCTACGCCTACTTCACCGTCGCCGGCTTCACCAACGGCAAGGACGTGACGACCAAGGACACGAAGGTCTTCTCGACCGGCGACGACCTGGCCGAGTTCACGTTCCGGCAGATCCGCCGCCGGGGCGAGGCCCAGGCGTCGGCCGCGGCGAACGGCTGAGCCGGGGGCGCGCACGCCCCCGGACCCCGCCAGGCCCGGTCAGGGCCTGGCGGAGCTCTTCCAGGAGCCGCGCTTGATGCGCAGCCGGAGCGGCACCACCGCCGACTCCAGCTGCGTGCGCAGCGTCATCTTCGAGACCCCCTCGGTCCGCTCCTCGAAGCGGATCGGGATCTCGACGGCGTCGTGTCCGGCCCGGACCGCCTTGTACTTGAGCTCGACCTGGAAGCTGTAGCCCGCGCTGTCCAGGGACGACAGGTCCACGTCCCGCAGGGTGAGTGCCGACCACAGGTTGAAGCCCGCCGTGATGTCCCGGATCCGGGTGCCGAGCACGGCCCGGGCGTAGGCGTTCGCGAAGCGGGACAGCAGGACGCGGTGGACCCCCCAGTCCTCGTCCAGCGACCCCCCTTCGACGTACCGGCTGCCGACCACCAGGCCCACCCCGGACGTCACCGCCACGTCGAGCATCCGCGGCACCGCCTCCACGGGGTGGCTGCCGTCGGCGTCCATCTGGACGACGTACTCGGCGCCCTCCTCCAGCGCGGCGCTCATGCCCGCCGTGTACGCCCGCCCCAGCCCGTCCTTCTCGGTCCGGTGCAGCACGCTCATCCGGCGCGCGCCGTCGGTGTTGTACTTCTCGGCCAGCTCCTCGGCGATCCGGCCGGTGCCGTCCGGACTGGAGTCGTCGACGATCTTCAGATGCAGGCCGTCCAGCGGCAGACCCAGCACCGCCTCGGCCATCCGCGGCAGGTTCGCCGCCTCGTTGTACGTCGGCATCACCACGGTGACCCGAGCGTTCCGGTAGGACTCGTCCATTCCTTATTCCTCCCCATGGGGCGCGGGTCTACCCAGCGCCCGGAACCGCCAGCCCGCCGCGGTCCAGCGGTCCGCGTCGAGCACCCCCCGGCCGTCCACGATGCGCGGACGGCGCACCAGCGACCGCGCCGGTTCCGGGTCGATCTCCCGGAACTGCGGCCACTCGGTCAGATGCAGGACCAGATCGGCCCCGCGCAGCGCCTCCTCGGCCGACAGCGCGTACCCGAGCAGCGGGAACGCCTTGCGGGCGTTGTCCGTCGCGGCGGGGTCGTACACCGTGACGTCGGCCCCGTCGAGCCGCAGCCGGGCGGCCACGTTCAGCGCGGGCGAGTCGCGGATGTCGTCCGAGTCGGGCTTGAAGGCGGCGCCCAGAACCGTGATCCGGGCGCCCAGGACGTCTCCCCCGCACAGCTCGCGCGCCAGCTCCACCACCCGGTCCCGGCGCCGCATGTTGATCGCGTCCACCTCGCGCAGGAACGCCAGCGAGACCCCCAGTTCGTCGGCGCGGTGCGCGAAGGCGCGGATGTCCTTGGGCAGGCAGCCGCCGCCGAAGCCGACGCCGGAGCGCAGGAAGCGGCCGCCGATCCGGTCGTCGTGGCCCAGCGCCTCGGCGAGCCGGGTGACGTCCCCGCCGGCCGCCTCGCAGACCTCGGCCATCGCGTTGATGAAGGAGATCTTGGTGGCGAGGAAGGCGTTCGCGGCCGTCTTCACCAGCTCGGCGGTCGGGAAGTCGGCGGTCACGGCCGGGGTCCCGGCGGCGAGGACGGGCTCGTACACCCTGCGCAGAATCGTTTCGGCGTGGTCCGACTCCACCCCGAACACCAACCGGTCCGGCCGCAGCGTGTCCTCGACGGCGAAGCCCTCCCGCAGGAACTCCGGATTCCACGCCACCTCGGCGTCGCACACCGCGGCCAGCCGCGCCGCCGTCCCCACCGGCACGGTCGACTTGCCGACGAGCAGGGCGTCCGGCGCCGCGTGGCGCGCGATGGCCGCGAAGGCGGCGTCCACGTACGTCAGGTCCGCGCCCTCGGAGTCCTTGAGCTGCGGGGTGCCGACGCACACGAAGTGCACCTCGCCGAAGGCCCCGGCCTCCTCGTAGGAGGTGGTGAAGCGCAGCCGGCCGCTAGCCGTGTGCTCGGCGATCAGCTCGGGCAGCCCCGGCTCGTGGAAGGGCACCCGCCCGGCCCGCAGCGCGGCGACCTTGTCGGGGTCGACGTCGACGCCCAGCACCTCGTGGCCGAGCTCCGCCATGCAGGCGGCATGGGTGGCACCGAGGTAGCCGGTGCCGATGACGGTGAGCCGCATGGATACGGCCTTTCGTGTTCAGGCCCTTGCTCAGGGATTGCTCGGGGATGGAGAAAGCCCTTGCCAAGGGGGGAGAAGACCCCTGTTCAGGGGTGGAGAAAAGTGGCGAAAAGAGGAGGCGAGCGGCGTCAGGCGGTCTTCACCCAGACCCGGTAGGCGCCGGTGCCGCCCGAGCTGAGCCGGAAGGGGATCTTGCCGATCAGCCGGTAGTGGCCGCTCTTGGTGACCTGCCGCTCGATGTACGCGTCCAGCCCCGGCGTCGCCACCCCGTCCAGGACGACGAGGTCGAAGTAGCCGTCCTTGAGGGCGAGGCGGTACCCCTCGTTCCCGTGGTGGACGACGCCCTTCTTGTCGGGGTAACCGATGCCGTAGGTGGAGGTCCACTGCGAGTGCTTCGTCTTGTCCCGCAGGTAGTAGACGGGCACCTCGTAGGTCTCGCCGAGGTAGCGGCCGCCGGGCTCCATGTACGGCTCGATCGCCTGGACCAGGCCCGAGGAGTCGGGCCACAGCCCGAACCGCCACTCGGACTGCGAGACGCCGAGGCACAGCGCGCTGACCCAGATCATGATGCCGAGCTGCGGGTAGCGGAAGTGCTTGCCGACCAGCCGGATCACGCCGACGCCCGCCATCGGGGCGGCGAAGAGCAGACCGAAGTCGAGGTGCTTGTAGAGCGAGACCACGGTGTGCAGATGGATCTGGTACGCCGGTGCCAGCAGCGCGGTCCCGGCCAGCGTCACGCCGAGCAGCGCGCGCCAGCGCCAGCCGGGGCCGTTCAGACCGTAGGAGCGCGGAGACTCGTTCATCCGGCCGCGCAGCGCGTAGGCGACGGCGCCCGCGACGGCGGTGGCGAACATCAGCCCGCCCCACTGCGCGGACTTCTCCAGCAGCGCCGAGGCGGTGTCGGTGCCGTGGGCACGGTTGGTGGTGGTCTGCCGCACACCGGCGAGCACGTCGGTGTACATGAGGCCGATCCCGGCCAGCGCGGCGGTGCCGACGCCGAGCAGGAGCGCACGCGGGACGCAGCGCCACCCGCGGTGGTGCCAGGCGGTCAGCGCCGCGAGGACGATCAGGGTGGGCACGTAGAGCGCGGAGGCGTACTTCACCGCCACCGCCAGCACCATGACCGGTGCCGCGAGCAGTACGGCGAACACGGGGGCGCGGTTGGTGCGGACGATGATCCACGCGGACAGTGCCAGCAGGAAGATCGCCGGGGCGTCGTACGTGGCGAACCAGCCGAGCACGATCGTCGGCTGGGTGACCGCGAACAGCGCGGCCGCCACCAGCGCGACCCGTTCGTTGAACAGGCGACGGGTGAAGGAGTAGAGCAGCACGGTGGCGCCGAGCATGCACAGCAGGCTGAGCGCCCGGGCCCCGGACAGGCCGAACCAGCCGTCGACGAAGGCCGCGGCCACGGGGTAGAGCATCGGCGAGCCGGAGAAGTACGACTCGTAGCCGCTGTGCAGCGGGGTGCCGCTCGCCCAGTGCTCCAGGATGTTGTGGCCCGCCGCCAGGTACAGGGCCTCGTCCTGGAACGCCGTGTTGGACAGCCTGAGCGACAGGAGCGTCTGGATGATCAGGAGGATGCCCAGAACCCCGCGGCTGACCCAGGCCCGGCGCCGGCTCGGGGTGTCGTCCCAGCCCGCGTCCGGGGTCTCGGGGATGTGGTAACCCGGTTCCGCCGGTTCCAGCTCAGGCTCCGGCTCCGCGACCGTGCGCAGCGCGAAGGTCGGCTGGTCGTCCAGCTGCTGGTACGGGTAGACCCGGGGGTCGTAGTCGTAGCTCTCAGGCACGTCATGGCCCTGGTGGACGTCATGGCCCTGGTGGCCGTGGACGCCCTGACCGTCGTGGCCCGGCTGCTGCCGCGGGACGTACCCGTCGGAGTTGAACCATCCGCCGGCCGCGTTGTCGTCGTCGGAGTAGGGGTCGTAGGGCCGAGGCGTGTAGTGCTCGGGGCGCGAGTTCATGCCGGCTTCCGTACGTCGAAGCCGAACCGGTCGTCGGCGGCCAGGCGCTTGAACTCCTTCAGCGCCAGCGGGCTCGCCTCCAGCCGCCAGTCGGCGCGCTTCCTGTGGTTGAACCAGATGAAGCCGATCATGTCGTCGTCGTCCTCGACGCCCGCGAACAGGTTGCGGACGTCGGCACGGCGCCGCTCGCCGGGCATGGCGGCGGTCTCCAGCAGGAGCATCGGCTTCTTGGTGCAGGTGCGGATCTGCTTCCGAGTGGGCCCGAACACGCTGTCGAACGCGTTGTCCTCGCCCGTCGTGAAGTAGCCGACCAGACCGATCCAGTCGACATAGGCGTCGCCCGGGTAGTACGGCTTCAGCCGCACGTCCGGCACCGGGTTGACGATGTTCGGCGCCCAGGCCCAGATGACGTTGGAGGCGCCGGCGTCCAGGAACGTCTTGTGGATGTGCCGCCAGGCGGCCACGTACTGCGCGGGGGTCGTGCTCTGCGTCCCCCACTTCTCCCAGTGGCCGTTGAACTCGTCCGCGAAGTCGATCACCACGGGCAGGTTCAGCTTCCGGACCGCCGTCGCGTACTTCTTGATGTACGCGTCCGACTTCCCGGCGGCGATGTCGGCGATCGGGGTGTCGAAGGGCTCCCAGGACATCAGCGTCAGCGCGCCCTCGGCCCAGGCGCGGCGCACCCCGCTGGCGTCGAAGCCGTCGCCCCAGCCCGCGTAGTACTCGATCAGGTTGGGCCGCTTGCCGACCATCTCCGTGTACGCGTCGACGGACTTCATGGAGGTCGGCGCGCCGGCGACGGCCGCCCCGAAGTACTTCTTGGCGGGCTTGAGCAGGGGTACGACGTCGTAGGGGAGGTCGGCGTCCGCGCTCGCGGAGGGATCCGCCCCGCCGGACGTGCCGTGCCCGGTCCCGGACGAGCCGTCGTCGGAGCCGAGCAGGGAGCAGCCGGTGAGGGCGAGCACGGTGAGCAGGCAGACCGCGAGCAGCGCCCGCATTCCGAAGAAACGTTTCGCCATCATCAAGCGGTCACCTCGGACCGGGGCTGGACCAGGACGCGGCCCACGACGAGGGCGTAGAAGAGCCCGGAGGACAGGATCAGGGCGAAGTTCGGGGCGTCCATGGTGAACGTCCGGTACACCGCCGCGGTGACCCAGATCAGGGCCGTGCCGCCGCTCCAGACCCACATGCCGAGCCAGAAGCGCCGGGTCTTGTTCTTCTTGGCGCCGGAGGAACCGGTCGGCTGCCAGCCCATGCGGTTCTTGCGCAGGATGTCCCAGATGGCGAAGACGTGCGCCCAGCCGTACATCATGCGGGCCGCCCAGGCCTCCAGGCGGTAGGGCGCCTTGTGCCACATCGGGAAGATGATCGTGGTGTAGAGGATGCTGGGCAGCACCAGGAGCAGATGCTCGACCTTGAGCTTCTCCGGCATCATCAGCAGCAGCACGATCGGGATCACCGGCGCCGCGAAGGTGAACAGCGCCGTGTGGATGTAGTAGAAGAACCCGGACATGTAGCACAGACGGCTGGAGAACTTGATCTTGCGCTGCCAGAACTTCCGGCTGCCGAGCAGGCTCATCGAACCCGAGCACCAGCGGTACTGCTGGTTGAAGAAGGCGCCCGCGGTGTCCGGGCACACGCCGGTGGACACGGCGACCGGCACATAACGCAGGTCCCAGCCGAGACCGCGCAGGTCGAAGCCGGTGTGCACGTCCTCGGAGTGCTCGATCAGCGTCGTACCGCCGTTGGTCTCCAGGGCCGCCCGGCGGTAGATGGCGCAGCTGCCGACGCAGATCGCGCCGTCGCTGCCCTGCCGGGAGACCTGCACGGACCGGTAGAACAGCTCCTGCACCGCGCCCGCGCCGCGCTCGATCCAGTTCTGCGAGTCCAGCACGCGGAAGTACTGCGGCGACTGGACGATGCCGATGCGCGGGTCGTCCTGCATGTACGGCAGGAGTTCTTCGAGCAGGTCGGCGCGCGGGGTGAAGTCGGCGTCCAGGATGAGGATGAACTCACCGTCGGACTGGCCGAAGCCGAAGTGCAGGTTGCCGGCCTTCTTGAACCAGCCGCGGTTGTCCCGGGTGCCGTAGCGGAACCCGAAGTCTCGGGCCATCGCCTCCAGTTCGGGGCTGGCGCCGTCGTCGAGGACGAACGGCACGCAGACACCGGGGTACCGGTCGGCCATCGCCCGCACGTGCCGCCAGGTGTTGTGCAGCACCTCGATGGGCTCGCCGCACACCGGCAGGAACACGTCGACCGTCGGGTAGACCTCGGGCCGCCAGTTCTGGACCAGCTGCCGGTGGTACGCGATGTCGAAGTCCCGGGTGAAGCCGTTCACCCGCAGCGACACCAGGTAGTAGACGACGGTGAAGACGAGGAGCGGCGTGTAGATCCACAGCACCGGCGTGGACTGCGCCAGCTTGAACTGGCTCACCACCAGACAGCAGAAACTGACGAGCGAGCTGATCGTCAGGATCCACAGATTCCGGCGTGCGTAGGAGTACTTCTCCTTGTCCGTCGGCGGCAGCGGCAACAGCCCCAGCGAGGCGTTCTGACCGCGTCCTGCTCGTCGCCGCCCGCCGTTCTGGCGCACGGCACGACGACCCCCGGTCCCCACGGGACCCACTGAACTCATTGATTTTCCTACCCCGGACCGTTGCGGCCCGTTGACCCCCCAGCCAACCCCGGCCACCCCATGCGAACAGATGGCCAGGACACGCAACTTTATCCGAGAGGTAGGAAACTGTTAAGAGATCAACGACCCCGTTACGCCGGGTAAGTCCCGACATGGGGCATAACTGCCGCGAAATGCGGGGTAACTAACAAGTTTCGCAGCCCGACGAACGGGACAGCGTCCGCTTGTTCCGCGCCTCCTTGTTCCGCGCGGCCAGCAGTTCGTCGGCGGGGTAGCCGACTTCCTCCAGCGTCAGCCCGTGCGGCCGTACGACATGCACGGCCGAGTCCCGGACGCCCGCCGCCAGCACCTTGCCCGGCCACTCCGGTCCCCGGTGCCCGTCCCCCACGAACAGCAGCGCGCCGATCAACGACCGCACCATGTTGTGGCAGAAGGCGTCCGCCCGGACGGTCGCGCTGATGATCCCGTCCTCGCCCCGCACCAGGCTCAGCTCCTGGAGCGTACGGATGGTGGTGGCACCCTCACGCTTCTTGCAGTAGGCGGCGAAGTCGTGCTCGCCGAGGAGGGCGCGGGCAGCCTCGTTCATGGCGTCCACGTCGAGCGGCCAGTCGTGCCACAGGACGTGGTTGCGCAGCAGGGGGTCGACGCCTCCCGGGTTGTCGGTGACGCGATAGGCGTAGCGCCGCCAGATCGCCGAGAAGCGCGCGTCGAAGCCCTCGGGGGCCTCGCCGAGGCGCCAGATCCGTACGTCCTTGGACAGCCGCCCGGCGAGCCGCTTCAGCAGCTTCTCGTGGTGCTCCGCCCACAGCTCGGCGGGCAGGTCGACGTGCGCGACCTGGCCGCGGGCGTGCACACCCGCGTCAGTGCGTCCGGCCACGGTCAGCTCGTAGATCGTGTCCCTGGTACGGGTCACCGTACGCAGGGCGTCCTCGATCTCCCCCTGCACGGTCCGCCTGCCGCCGGCCTGCTTGGCCCAGCCGTGGAAGCCGCCGCCGTCGTACGACAGGTCGAGGCGGATGCGGACGTGGCCGGGCTTCACTTCACTCACCTTCAGATCCTCTCAAGCTCTGACCGCTCCCCGGTACGCGAAAGCGGGCCCGCCCCGAAGGGCGAACCCGCTTCCCGCGTCAGAGCCTCAGGCGTCCTTGGACTCCTCGGCCGGAGCCTCGGTCTCCTCGACCTGGGTCTCCTCGGCCTTGGCCTCCTCGGCCTCCTTGACCGCACGCTTGGTGGCGGCCTCGGCCTCACCGGTCGCCTGCTGGGCGACCGTCAGCGCCTCGACCAGCTCGATGACAGCCATGGGCGCGTTGTCGCCACGGCGGTTACCGATCTTGGTGATGCGGGTGTAGCCACCGGGACGGTTCTCGTAGCGCGGGCCGATCTCGGTGAAGAGCGTGTGCACGATGCCCTTGTCCGTGATGACCTGGAGCACCTGGCGGCGGTTGTGAAGGTCACCCTTCTTCGCCTTGGTGATCAGACGCTCGGCGTACGGGCGCAGGCGGCGGGCCTTCGCCTCGGTGGTGGTGATACGGCCGTGCTCGAAGAGGCTCTTCGCCAGGTTCGCGAGGAGCAGCTTCTCGTGCGCGGCGCTGCCGCCCAGACGGGCACCCTTGGTGGGCTTCGGCATTGTTCTTCTCCTGTGTGTCTGCCCCGGCCGTACCAGGTACCGGGGTCAGTATCTGAGCAGACGGTTGTCTGTCAGAGATCCGGGGCCCTTCCGGGCCCCGGAGGTGGAACACGCTCAGTACCGGATCAGTACTGCTCGGTCTCCACGAAACCCGCGTCCGCGTCGTCGTCGGCGCCGAAGGCGTCGGCAGCGGCCGTGGGGTCGAATCCGGGCGGGCTGTCCTTCAGGGCCAGGCCCATGCCGGCCAGCTTCGCCTTGACCTCGTCGATCGACTTCGCACCGAAGTTGCGAATGTCGAGGAGGTCGGCCTCGGAGCGGGCGACGAGCTCACCCACGGAGTGGATGCCCTCACGCTTGAGGCAGTTGTACGACCGAACGGTGAGTTCCAGCTCCTCGATCGGCAGTGCCAGGTCGGCGGCCAGGGCGGCGTCCGTCGGGGACGGACCCATGTCGATGCCCTCGGCGTCGATGTTCAGCTCGCGGGCGAGACCGAACAGCTCGACCAGGGTCTTGCCGGCCGACGCCATGGCGTCGCGCGGACGCATGGCCTGCTTCGTCTCGACGTCGACGATCAGCTTGTCGAAGTCGGTGCGCTGCTCGACACGCGTGGCCTCGACCTTGTACGTGACCTTGAGCACCGGGCTGTAGATGGAGTCGACCGGGATACGGCCGATCTCCTGGCCCACCTGCTTGTTCTGTACGGCGGAGACGTAGCCGCGACCGCGCTCGACGGTCAGCTCCATCTCCAGCTTGCCCTTGCCGTTGAGCGTGGCGAGGACCAGGTCGGGGTTGTGCACCTCGACACCGGCCGGGGGCGCGATGTCGGCGGCGGTGACCAGACCCGGACCCTGCTTGCGCAGGTACATCACGACCGGCTCGTCGTGCTCCGAGGAGACGACCAGCTGCTTGATGTTGAGGATCAGGTCGGTGACGTCCTCCTTGACGCCCGGCACGGTGGTGAACTCGTGCAGGACACCGTCGATGCGGATGCTGGTGACAGCGGCACCCGGGATCGAGGACAGGAGGGTACGGCGAAGGGAGTTGCCGAGGGTGTAGCCGAAGCCCGGCTCCAGCGGCTCGATCACGAACCGGGAGCGGAACTCGTCTACGACCTCTTCGGTCAACGAGGGGCGCTGAGCGATCAGCATGTGTGGATCAGATCCTTCTTTCGTGGACGCCCGCTATTTGACGCCCTACGGAAACCGCACCCGTGAAAAGTGCGGGTACTGCAAGGGTACGGGCGGCACGGCCCCTACGGAGCCGTACCGCCCGGACCCTGAGCCAGACGAAGGCCGTGCGTCAGACGCGGCGGCGCTTCGGCGGACGGCAGCCGTTGTGCGGGGTCGGGGTGACGTCCTGGATGGAGCCGACCTCAAGACCCGTGGCCTGCAGGGAGCGGATCGCGGTCTCACGACCGGAGCCCGGGCCCTTGACGAACACGTCGACCTTGCGCATGCCGTGCTCCTGGGCGCGGCGGGCAGCCGACTCGGCGGCCATCTGCGCGGCGAACGGCGTGGACTTCCGGGAGCCCTTGAAGCCGACGTGGCCGGCGGAGGCCCAGGAGATCACGTTGCCGGACGGGTCCGTGATCGAGACGATCGTGTTGTTGAACGTGCTCTTGATGTGCGCGTGGCCGTGAGCGACGTTCTTCTTTTCCTTGCGGCGCACCTTCTTGGCAGCGCCCTGACGTCCCTTGGGGGGCATCTACTAACTCCTACGGGAGGTGGTCGGTCCTACAGCGAAGACCGTGGACAGGTGTCCGCTGCGGACTACTTCTTGCCCGGCTTCTTCTTGCCGGCGATGGCGCGACGCGGGCCCTTGCGGGTACGAGCGTTGGTGCTGGTGCGCTGACCGCGGACGGGCAGACCGCGACGGTGACGCAGACCCTGGTAGCAACCGATCTCGACCTTGCGGCGGATGTCGGCCTGGATCTCGCGACGGAGGTCACCCTCGGTCTTGATGTTGTTGTCGACGTACTCGCGGATGGCGACCAGCTGCTCTTCGGTCAGGTCGCGAACACGGGTGTTCGGGTCGACGCCGGTCGCAGCCAGCGTCTCCTGCGAGAGCGTCCGGCCGATGCCGAACACGTAGGTGAGGGCGACCTCCACGCGCTTTTCGCGCGGGATGTCAACACCGGAAACGCGTGCCATTCAATGGCTCCTGGTGATCTTCGGAGGTCTTCCACAGGACCGGATCCCAGTCGCCGTACCAGGTACGAACTGGGTCCCCGGCCTCCGGACCGGGGGTGTCAAGCCGTGACGGCTTGGGCCCTGCGTATGAACAAATTCAGCTTGCGTCGCGCGAATCTCTGCGATGGATGCAGAGGGATCGGTCGTGCGTCAGCCCTGGCGCTGCTTGTGGCGCGGGTTCTCGCAGATGACCATGACCCGACCGTGACGGCGGATCACCCTGCACTTGTCGCAGATCTTCTTGACGCTCGGCTTGACCTTCATGGGATTGAGGTTCTCCGGGTCAGTTGCCGGCAGCCCCGCTCACACGGGACGTGGGCAAGATCTACTTGTAGCGGTAGACGATCCGGCCACGCGTCAGGTCGTACGGAGACAGCTCCACCACGACCCGGTCGTCAGGGAGGATGCGGATGTAGTGCATACGCATCTTGCCGCTGATGTGTGCCAGGACCTGGTGGCCGTTCTGGAGCTCGACCTTGAACATGGCGTTCGGCAGAGACTCGACGACAGTGCCCTCGATCTCGATGGCACCTTGCTTCTTGGCCACGCTTCGCCCTTCGAATCGACTACCTTGATCGACTCTCCTGCTTTCCCTTGCGGGCGCATGCGGACATGCGGATGCACGAGAGCCGACGAGTCAGTCTACGTCAGCGCACCCTGAAACACGAATCGGGGGAGTCTGCCCGGCATACAAGATCGGTATGCACGGGAAAAGGGGCCCGGTGCGATGCCGGGCCCGAACCTTGACCCGGGGGCCTCGTCAGGCGAGCGGGTCGGGGGCCGCCGTGACGCCGTACTCGGCGAGCTTGGCCCTGCCGCAGTCCGGGGCGGTGAGGACCAGCGGACCCTCGGGGGTGAGGGCCACCGAGTGCTCCCAGTGGGAGGACCAGGTGCCGTCGGTGGTGATGACCGTCCAGTCGTCTTCGAGGACCTCGGTCTTCGGGGTGCCGAGGGAGACCATCGGTTCGATCGCCAGGCAGATGCCGGGCACCAGCTTGGGGCCCTTGCCGCGCCGGCGGTCGACGTAGTTGAGCAGGTGCGGGTCCATGTGCATCTCGGTGCCGATGCCGTGGCCGCCGTAGTCCTCGATGATGCCGTAGCGGCCGCCGCCGGGCTTCGGCTGGCGGCGGATGTACGTCTCGATGGCCCGGGAGACGTCGACGAGCCGGTTGCCCTGCTTCATGGCCGCGATGCCGGCCCACATCGACTCCTCGGTCACCCGGGAGAGCTCGACCAGCTCCGGAGCGTGACCGGAGCCCACGAAGGCGGTGAAGGCGGCGTCGCCGTGCCAGCCGTCGACGATCGCGCCGGCGTCGATGGAGATGACGTCGCCGTCCTTGAGGACGACGTCGTCGGACGGGATGCCATGGACCACGACGTCGTTCACCGAGGTGCAGATCGTCGCGGGGAAACCGCCGTAGCCGAGGAAGTTCGACTTGGCGCCGTGCTCCGCGATCACCTTGCGGGCGACCTCGTCCAGGTCCTTGGTGGAGGCTCCGGGCACCGCGGCCTCCCGGGTGGCCGCGTGGATCGCGGCGACGACCAGTCCCGCCGCCCGCATCTTCGCGATCTGCTCGGGGGTCTTGATCTGCACCATGGGGGGCCTGCGCTCTCCGTCACTCACGTCAACCGATTACGTACACAACAGTACGGCCGCGACACCCTGGGGTCCCCCCGGACCAGGTCCGGGAGAAGGGCACCGCGGCCGGTACGGCCCGAGATCTACTTCTCGTCGTTCTCGTCACGCGTGAGCGCCGCCAGCGCCCGCTGCGTGATCTCGTCCACCGGACCCAGCGAGGAGATGGTGACGACCAAGCCCTGCGCCTTGTAGTAGTCGATGATCGGCTCGGTCTGCGTGTGGTAGACCTCCAGCCGCTTGCGGACGGTCTCCTCGGAGTCGTCGTCGCGCTGGTACAGCTCGCCGCCGCAGACGTCGCAGACGCCTTCCTTCTTGGCCGGGCTGTACGTCACGTGGAAGACGTGGCTGGAGTCCTTGCGGCAGATGCGGCGGCCGGCGATGCGCTTGACCACCTCTTCCTCGGGGACCTCCAGGTCGAGCACCGCGTCGAGCTTGATGCCCTCGGTCCTGAGCAGCTCGTCCAGCGCCTCCGCCTGCGAGACGTTGCGCGGGAAGCCGTCGAGCAGGAAGCCGTTCTCGGCGTCCGGCTGCTCCATGCGGTCCTTGGCCATCGCGATGGTGACCTCGTCCGGGACGAGGTTTCCGGCGTCCATGTAGGACTTCGCGAGCTTTCCGAGATCCGTCTGTCGGCTGATGTTGGCCCGGAACAGGTCGCCCGTGGAGATGTGCGGGATCTTCAGCTTCTCGGCGAGGCGAACGGCTTGCGTTCCCTTACCGGCACCCGGCGGCCCGACGAGGACGATACGCATCAGCGGAGGAACCCTTCGTAATTGCGCTGCTGGAGCTGGCTCTCGATCTGCTTCACCGTCTCAAGACCGACACCCACGATGATGAGGATGCTGGTGCCACCGAAGGGGAAGTTGTTCGTCGCCCCGAACCCGACCAACGCCATTGTTGGAACGAGAGCAATCAGACCCAGATACAGCGAACCCGGCCAGGTGATCCGGTTGAGCACGTAGCTCAGGTACTCAGCGGTCGGTCGGCCAGCCCGGATGCCCGGGATGAAGCCACCATACTTCTTCATGTTGTCGGCGACTTCCTCGGGGTTGAAGGAGATCGCCACATAGAAGAACGCGAAGAAAACGATGAGCAAGAAGTACGAAGCGATGTAAATCGGGTGATCGCCCTTGGTCAGGTTCTGCTCGACCCAGGTCTTCCAGCCCGACTTGCCCCCCGCGAACTGGGCGACCAGTGCGGGAATGTAGAGCAGCGACGAGGCGAAGATGACGGGAATCACACCCGCCTGGTTCACCTTGAGCGGGATGTACGTCGACGTTCCGCCGTAGGACCGGCGGCCGATCATGCGCTTGGCGTACTGCACCGGAATGCGACGCTGAGCCTGCTCGACGAAGACCACCAGGCCGACCATGACCAGGCCGACCGCGATCACGGAGCCGAACTCGATCCAGCCTCCGGCCAGGGTGCCCTGCTTCTTGATGGCCCACAGGGCGGTCGGGAAGGTGGCGGCGATCGAGATGAACATCAGGATCGACATGCCGTTGCCGATACCGCGGTCGGTGATGAGCTCACCGAGCCACATGACGACGGCCGTACCGGCGGTCATGCAGATGACCATCGTGATCGTGGTGAAGATCGACTGGTCCGGAACGATCTGGCTCGCGGTCGGGCAGCCGGAGAACAGGGCACCACTGCGGGCGGTGGCCACCAGGCCCGTGCCCTGCAGGATGGCCAGCGCCACCGTCAGATAGCGCGTGTACTGCGTGATCTTCGCGGTGCCGGCCTGGCCCTCCTTCTTGAGGGCTTCCAGGCGCGGGATCACCACGGTCAGCAGCTGCAGGATGATGCTCGCCGTGATGTACGGCATGATGCCGAGCGCGAAGATCGTGATCTGCAGCAGCGCCCCGCCACTGAACATGTTCACGAGACCGAACAGGCCCTGGTTACCACTGGCCTGCTCGATGCACGTCTGCACGTTCTTGTAGTCGACGCCCGGGATCGGAATGTGGGTGCCGACCCGATACACCACGATGATGCCGAGCGTGAAGAGCAGCTTCTTACGCAGGTCGGGCGTCCTGAACGCCCGGGCGAACGCGGTGAGCACGGTTCCTCCTGCGACCCCCGCGGCGCGCGCGACAGGGACTAGTCGTATCAACATGGCCCAGCGGGCCGAACGATGTTTTCTACCACCCCGTCGCCCTACGACGCATCACGCGCGGACACAGGTGGACCTCAAGGACTCTAACAGTGCGTACGCAGCCTGGTGAAGTTCGCCTGCCCGTAAGGCCGGTCGACGGCGCTCACGGATGGCTGGATCTTCCCTCAAGCCACTCAAACACCTTTGACAACGTTCGAACGACCCGAATAGTTTCCCGGGGATCGAAAAAATGATCTTGTGCGGGAGGATCTCCCGCACAGGAACGGGGAGGTTCCATCATGCGCACTGTGACGCACAAGCTGTTGGCGACGGCCGCCGTCGCCGTGACCGCGACGCTCGGCGTGGCCGCCACCGGCACGCCCGCCTTCGCGTCGACCAACGCGTCGGTCTACACCACCGAGGGCCACAAGGCCGGCATGGGCAACTTCGCGGGCGACGCCAGCCCCAGCAGCTCCAAGGAGCGCTGGAATGCCTGCGACCACCGCAACGACGGCTACTGGACCGTGACCACGATCTCCTGGGACGGCGGTCACAAGCACAGCGTGACCGACAAGGGCGAGAACGACGGCGAGTGCAAGCTCCGCGACGACGTCAACATCCCGGAGGAGAAGAAGGTGACGCTCACCGTGTGCCTCCAGAAGGGCGCCCACGGCCGGCTGAAGTACTGCAAGTCCACCACCGCCAAGGCGTGAGCGGGCAGGTCTGACCACCGAAAGCCGGTGTCCGCGCGGTCAGCGTCGGACACCGGCTTTCGTGTGCGCGTACGGGCCGCACACCGGCATCCGGCGGATATACAGCAAGGCCGGGCAGCTCCCCGAAGGGAACTGCCCGGCCCAGGTGCTTGAGCGGCAGGGCCGCCCGGGCTCAGACGAGCTCGGTGACCGTACCGCCGGCGGCGGTGATCTTCTCCTTGGCGGAGCCGGAGACGGCGTCGACCGTCACCTGCAGCGCCACGGAGATCTCGCCCTGGCCGAGGACCTTGACGAGGCTGTTCTTGCGAACGGCACCCTTGGCCACCAGACCCTCGACGGTGACCTCGCCACCCTCGGGGTACAGCGCGGCCAGCTTGTCGAGGTTCACGACCTGGAACTCGGTCTTGAACGGGTTCTTGAAGCCCTTCAGCTTCGGGAGGCGCATGTGGAGGGGCATCTGGCCACCCTCGAAGCGCTCCGGAACCTGGTAACGGGCCTTCGTGCCCTTGGTACCACGACCGGCCGTCTTACCCTTCGACGCCTCACCACGACCGACACGGGTCTTGGCGGTCTTGGCGCCCGGGGCGGGACGGAGGTTGTGGATCTTGAGCGGGTTCTGCTCCGCCATGATCAGTCGACCTCCTCGACCGTCACGAGGTGGCGGACGGTGTGCACCATGCCGCGGAACTCGGGGCGGTCCTCCTTGACGACCTGCGTGTTGATGCCCTTGAGACCAAGGGAGCGCAGGGTGTCGCGGTGGTTCTGCTTGCTACCGATGTAGGACTTGACCTGCGTGATCTTCAGCTGAGCCATCACGCACCCGCCCCGGCACGCGCACGCAGCAGGGCCGCGGGGGCGACGTCCTCCAGGGGCAGACCACGGCGGGCCGCGATCTCCTCGGGACGCTGCAGACCCTTCAGGGCCTCCACGGTCGCGTGCACGATGTTGATCGCGTTGTCGGAGCCGAGCGACTTCGACAGCACGTCGTGGATACCGGCGCACTCGAGCACGGCACGCACCGGGCCACCGGCGATAACGCCGGTACCGGGGGACGCGGGCTTGAGCAGCACGACGCCGGCAGCCTTCTCACCCTGGATCGGGTGCGGGATGGTGCCCTGGATCCGGGGGACCTTGAAGAAGTGCTTCTTGGCCTCCTCAACGCCCTTGGCGATGGCGGCCGGCACCTCCTTGGCCTTGCCGTAACCGACACCCACGGTGCCGTCACCGTCGCCCACCACGACCAGCGCGGTGAAGCTGAAGCGACGACCACCCTTCACAACCTTGGCGACGCGGTTGATCGCGACAACGCGCTCAACGTACGCGGTCTTCTCGGCGGCAGCAGCGCCGCCGTCACGGCCCTTCCGGTCCCGCCGCTCGCCGCCACCGGCACCGCCACCGCGGCGCTGGGGTCCAGCCATTGGAATTACCTCTCTCTGTTTCCGCTAGCTACGGCAGGCTCAGAACTTGAGCCCGGCTTCGCGGGCGGCGTCCGCCAGGGCGGCGATGCGCCCGGCGTACTGGTTGCCACCACGGTCGAACACGACAGCCTCGACACCGGCGGCCTTGGCACGCTCGGCGACCAGGGCGCCGACCTGCTTGGCCTGCGAGGACTTGTCGCCCTCGCCACCGCGGACGGACGCGTCCAGGGTGGACGCGGACGCCAGGGTGTGGCCCTTGAGGTCGTCGATCACCTGCGCCACGATGTGGCGGTTGGAGCGGGTCACGACCAGACGGGGACGCTCCGCCGTACCGGAAAGGTTCTTACGGATCCGGATGTGACGGCGCTTGATCGCGGCGCGCTTGTAGGCGTCGCCCTTGAGGATCTTCTGCCCGTATGCCATGGCTTACTTACCCGCCTTTCCGACCTTGCGGCGGATGACTTCGCCCTCGTACTTGACGCCCTTGGCCTTGTACGGGTCGGGCTTGCGCAGCTTGCGGATGTTGGCCGCAACCTCGCCGACCTTCTGCTTGTCGATGCCCTCGACCTGGAAGCGGGTCGGGTTCTCCACCTTGAAGGTGATGCCCTCGGGCGCCTCGACGACGATCGGGTGGCTGTAGCCGAGCGCGAACTCGAGGTTCGAGCCCTTGGCCGTCACGCGGTAACCGACACCGCTGATTTCGAGCTTCTTCACGTAACCCTGGGTCACGCCGGTGATCATGTTCGCCACCAGCGTGCGGGACAGGCCGTGGAGGGCCTTGTTCTGACGCTCGTCGTTCGGACGGGTGACGTTGAGCACGCCGTCCTCACCCTTGACGATGTCGATCGGCGCGACGACGGTGTGGGTCAGCGTGCCCTTGGGGCCCTTGACCGAGACCGTACGGCCGTCGATGGTGACGTCCACGCCGGCGGGAACCGTGATGGGGAGCTTGCCAATACGCGACATAGCTGTTTCCTCCGTTCCCTTCCGCTACCAGACGTAGGCGAGGACTTCCCCACCCACGCCCTTCTTGCCGGCCTGCTTGTCGGTGAGGAGCCCGTGCGACGTGGAGATGATCGCCACGCCCAGGCCGCCGAGCACCTTCGGCAGGTTGGTGGACTTCGCGTACACCCGGAGACCGGGCTTGGAGATCCGCTTGATGCCCGCGATGGAGCGCTCACGGTTCGGGCCGAACTTCAGCTCGAGGACGAGGTTCTTGCCAACCTCGGCGTCCTCGACGCTCCAGCCCGTGATGAAGCCCTCCTGCTGGAGGATCTCCGCGATGTGAGACTTGATCTTGGACGCCGGCATCGTCACGGAGTCGTGGTATGCCGAGTTCGCGTTCCGCAGACGCGTAAGCATGTCTGCGATCGGATCAGTCATGGTCATGAATTGGCCTTCGGCCTCTCTCGCCGGGGTTTCCTGGTGCGCCATCCCTCTCCCCGATCCGAGACGGGACGGGTGCGGCGCGGTGGACCTACGGCGTAGTAAGTCGTACGGGCGACCGTCAGGCGCCCAACCCTCCAAGCCTAAGCCATGGAGAGGAGGGCACCTGACACGCCCATTGCTTACCGAGAGCCTCTGGAATCCCTAAAAGCGGGGACTACCAGGAGCTCTTGGTCACGCCCGGCAGCTCGCCACGGTGAGCCATCTCACGAAGGCACACGCGGCACAGGCCGAACTTGCGGTACACGGAGTGCGGACGGCCGCAGCGCTGGCAGCGGGTGTAGCCACGCACACCGAACTTGGGCTTGCGAGCAGCCTTAGCGATCAGAGCCTTCTTCGCCATCTCGCTCACGCCTCCTTGAACGGGAAGCCGAGGTGACGAAGGAGCGCGCGGCCCTCAGCGTCGTTGGTCGCCGTGGTGACCACGGTGATGTCCATACCCCGGACACGGTCGATCTTGTCCTGGTCGATCTCGTGGAACATGACCTGCTCCGTGAGACCGAAGGTGTAGTTGCCACGGCCGTCGAACTGCTTGGGGGACAGGCCGCGGAAGTCGCGGATGCGCGGCAGCGCGAGCGACAGGGTGCGGTCCAGGAACTCCCACATGCGGTCGCCACGGAGCGTGACGTGGGCACCGATCGGCTGACCCTCACGCAGCTTGAACTGCGCGATGGACTTGCGGGCCTTGGTGACGGCCGGCTTCTGACCGGTGATCGTGGTGAGGTCGCGGATGGCGCCATCGATCAGCTTGGAGTCGCGGGCGGCGTCGCCCACACCCATGTTGACCACGATCTTGACGAGGCCGGGAACCTGCATGACGTTCTCGTACTTGAACTCGTCACGCAGCTTGCCCGCGATCACCTCGCGGTACTTCTGCTTCAGACGCGGAGTGGTGGTGGTAGCCATCAGATGTCCTCACCCGTCCGCTTGGCAACGCGGATCTTGTTGCCCTCGTCGTCGAAGCGGTAACCGACACGCGTGACGACCTTGTTGCCGTCCTTCTCCACGACGAGCTGAACGTTGCTCACGTGAATCGGGGCCTCGGTCGTGACGATGCCACCGGCCTGCGAACCGCGAGCGGTCGGACCGGCCTTGGTGTGCTTCTTGACCCGGTTGACACCCTCGACCAGGACGCGGTCCTCGCGGGGGAAGGCCGCGATGACCTTGCCCTGCTTGCCCTTGTCCTTACCGGTGATGACCTGGACCAGGTCGCCCTTCTTGATCTTCATGCTTACAGCACCTCCGGCGCGAGCGAGATGATCTTCATGAACTTCTTCTCGCGCAGCTCACGGCCGACCGGGCCGAAGATACGGGTGCCGCGAGGGTCGCCGTCGTTCTTCAGAATGACGGCGGCGTTCTCGTCGAAGCGGATGTACGAGCCGTCCGGACGGCGGCGCTCCTTGACGGTGCGAACGATGACCGCCTTGACGACGTCACCCTTCTTCACGTTGCCACCGGGGATCGCGTCCTTGACGGTGGCGACGATGACGTCACCGATGCCCGCGTAGCGGCGACCGGAGCCACCGAGCACACGGATGCAAAGGATTTCCTTCGCACCAGTGTTGTCGGCGACGCGCAGTCGCGACTCCTGCTGGATCACGTCTATCTCCTGTTTGTCTGCCGGTTCCCCGGGGGCCGCTCAGCGAGCGGCCCCCGGAGCCTGGCGGAACTGTCCTGCGAGGGATGCCCCGCAGGAGAATTACTTGGCCTTCTCGAGGATCTCGACGACGCGCCAGTGCTTGCTGGACGACAGCTTCCGGGTCTCCATCAGGAGGACGCGGTCGCCGACGCCGGCAGCGTTCTGCTCGTCGTGCGCCTTGAGCTTGTTCGTACGGCGGATGACCTTGCCGTACAGCGCGTGCTTCACGCGGTCCTCGACAGCGACGACGACGGTCTTGTCCATCTTGTCGCTGACGACCAGACCCTCACGGGTCTTGCGTGCGTTCCGCTCGGTCTGCTCAGTCACGTTCTTCTCGCTCATCAGGCGTTCTCCACCGTTTCGATGCCCAGCTCACGCTCGCGCATCAGGGTGTAGATCCGCGCGATGTCCTTGCGGACCGCCTTCAGACGGCCGTGGTTCTCGAGCTGACCCGTCGCCGCCTGGAAGCGGAGGTTGAACAGCTCTTCCTTGGCCTCGCGGAGCTTGCCCAGAAGCTCCTCGTTGCCCAGCTCGCGCAGCTCGGACGCCTTGGTACCGGCCGACATCACGCTTCACCTGCCTCGCGCTTGACGATCCGGCACTTCATCGGCAGCTTGTGGGCCGCACGAGTCAGAGCTTCACGCGCAATCTTCTCGTTCGGGTAGGACAGCTCGAACATCACCCGACCCGGGTGAACGTTCGCGATCCACCACTCCGGCGAACCCTTACCGGAACCCATGCGGGTCTCGGCGGGCTTCTTGGTCAGCGGACGGTCCGGGTAGATGTTGATCCAGACCTTGCCGCCACGCTTGATGTGGCGGGTCATCGCGATACGAGCCGCCTCGATCTGGCGGTTCGTCACGTATGCCGGCGTGAGGGCCTGAATGCCGTACTCGCCGAACGCGACAGTCGTACCGCCCTTGGCCTGACCACGGCGCTTCGGGTGGTGCTGCTTGCGGTGCTTGACCCTACGGGGGATCAGCATGTCGGTCAGGCCTCCGTTCCGGTGCTCTCAGCCGGAGCGGCGGGGGCCTCGGCCTTGGGGGCCTCGGCGCCGGCAGCCTGCTGCGGCTTGCGACCGCGCCGCTCGCCACCACGGCCACCACGGGCCGGGCGGTCGGCACCACCACGGGCCGGGCGGTTACCCGCACGGGCCGCAGCGTTCTCGGCGCGGACCTCGGCGATGTTCTTCACGTCGCCCTTGTAGATCCAGACCTTCACACCGATGCGGCCGAAGGTCGTCTTGGCCTCGAAGAAGCCGTAGTCCACGTTCGCGCGGAGCGTGTGCAGGGGCACGCGGCCCTCGCGGTAGAACTCCGAGCGGGACATCTCGGCGCCGCCGAGGCGGCCACCGCACTGGATCTTGATGCCCTTGGCGCCGGCCTTCATCGCCGACTGCATGCTCTTACGCATGGCGCGGCGGAAGGAGACGCGGGAGGAGAGCTGCTCGGCGACGGCCTGCGCAACCAGCTGAGCGTCGGTCTCGGGGTTCTTGACCTCGAGGATGTTCAGCTGGACCTGCTTGCCCGTGAGCTTCTCGAGGTCGCCGCGGATGCGGTCGGCCTCGGCGCCACGGCGGCCGATGACGATGCCCGGACGAGCGGTGTGGATGTCCACACGCACACGGTCACGGGTGCGCTCGATCTCAACCTTCGAGATACCGGCGCGCTCCATGCCGGACGTCATCATCCGACGGATGGCGACGTCTTCCTTGACGTAGTCCTTGTACAGCTTGTCGGCGTACCACCGGGACTTGAAGTCCGTGGTGACACCGAGCCGGAACCCATGCGGGTTAACCTTCTGGCCCATTACCGGGTTCCTTCCTTGCTGCTGACGACCACGGTGATGTGGCTGGTCCGCTTGCGGATCCGGTAGGCACGGCCCTGGGCGCGCGGACGGAACCGCTTCAGGGTCGGGCCCTCGTCGACGTACGCCTCGGAGATGAAGAGGCTGTCGGCGTCGGTGTGGTCGTAGTTGTGCGCGGCGTTGGCGATGGCGCTGTCGAGCACCTTGCCGACCGGCACGGAGGCTGCCTGCGGAGCGAATCGCAGAACAGCCTGAGCCTCCGTGGCATCCATGCCACGGATAAGGTCCACCACGCGGCGGGCCTTCATGGGCGTAACGCGGATGTACCGCGCCTGGGCCCTGGCTTCCATGGTTGTCCCTCTCAGTTACTTACGTGTCTGAATGCGATCCGCTGTTAGCGGCGCTTCGACTTCCGGTCGTCCTTGACGTGGCCCCGGAAGGTGCGGGTCGGCGAGAACTCGCCGAGCTTGTGGCCGACCATCGACTCGGTGACGAACACCGGGATGTGGGTCTTGCCGTTGTGCACCGCGATCGTGTGGCCGAGCATGGCCGGGACGATCATCGAGCGACGGGACCAGGTCTTGATGACGTTCTTGGTACCGGCTTCGTTCTGGACATCCACCTTCTTGATCAGGTGGTCGTCGACGAAGGGTCCCTTCTTCAAGCTACGAGGCATCTCAACCCGTCCTTAGCGCTTCTTGTTCGTCTTGCGGCGGCGGACGATGTACTTGTTCGACGCCTTCTTGGGCGAACGAGTACGGCCTTCCTTCTTGCCCCACGGGGACACAGGGTGGCGGCCACCGGAGGTCCGGCCCTCACCACCACCGTGCGGGTGGTCGACCGGGTTCATGACGACACCACGGACGGTCGGGCGAACGCCCAGCCACCGCTTGCGGCCGGCCTTACCCCAGTTGATGTTGCTCTGCTCGGCGTTGCCGACCTCACCGATGGTGGCGCGGCAGCGGACGTCGACCAGGCGGATCTCACCGGACGGCATGCGCAGGTGGGCCATCGAGCCCTCCTTCGCGAGCAGCTGCACGGAGGCACCGGCGGAGCGGGCGAACTTGGCACCGCCACCGGGACGGAGCTCGATCGCGTGGATCGTGGTACCGACCGGGATGTTGCGGATGGCCAGGTTGTTGCCCGGCTTGATGTCGGCCCCGGGACCGTTCTCGACGCGGTCACCCTGCTGCAGGTTGCGCGGGGCGAGGATGTAGCGCTTCTCGCCGTCGGCGTAGTGCAGCAGCGCGATGCGCGCGGTGCGGTTGGGGTCGTACTCGATGTGCGCGACCTTCGCCGGCACGCCGTCCTTGTCGTGACGACGGAAGTCGATCACACGGTAGGCGCGCTTGTGTCCGCCACCCTGGTGGCGAACGGTCACACGACCGGCGTTGTTACGGCCGCCCTTGCTGTGCAGGGGGCGGACCAGCGACTTCTCCGGCGTGGACCGCGTGACCTCGACGAAGTCGGCGACGCTGGCGCCACGACGGCCCGGCGTAGTCGGCTTGTACTTGCGGATTCCCATTTCTCAGTCCTCGTCCGATATCGGACGATCCGACCCGCTTACGCGGTCGGACCGCCGAAGATGTCGATACGGTCGCCCTCAGCGAGGGTCACGATCGCGCGCTTGGAGCCCGCGCGCTGACCGAAACCGGTCTTGGTGCGCTTGCGCTTGCCCTGGCGGTTGAGGGTGTTGACCCCGGTGACCTTGACCGAGAAGACCGCCTGGACGGCCTGCTTGATCTGGGTCTTGTTGGCGTCCGGGGCGACGATGAACGTGTACTTGTTCTCGTCGAGGAGCGCGTAGCTCTTCTCCGAGACGACCGGCTTCAGCAGCACGTCACGGGGGTCCGTGTACGACTTGCTCAGCGGGGTCTCGACGGTGTTCTTGCCCTCGGTGGCGTGGCGCTTCGCCTTGGCGACGCGCGCGGCCTTGGCGGCCTTGGCGGCCTTCGAGGCGATGCTCGGGTGACGGGTAGCCATCAGACCTCGGTCCCTTCGGTGTCGTTGGCCTTCGGGCCGGCGACGAAGGACTCGAAAGCGGCCTGGGTGAAGACCACGTCGTCCGAGACGAGAACGTCGTACGTGTTCAGCTGGCCCGGCTCCAGGATGTGGACCTGGGGCAGGTTGCGGGCGGACAGCCACGCGGCCTCGTCGGCGCGCTCGACGACCAGGAGCAGGTTCTTGCGCTCCGAGATCTTGCCGAACAGGCTCTTCGCGGCCTTGGTGGACGGGTTCGCACCCTCGACCACGCCGGAGACGACGTGGATGCGGTTGTGACGCGCCCGGTCGGTGAGGGCGTGACGCAGAGCGGCAGCCTTCATCTTCTTCGGGGTGCGCTGCGAGTAGTCACGCGGCTGCGGGCCGTGGACGACGCCACCGCCGGCGAACTGCGGCGCGCGGGTCGAACCCTGACGGGCGCGACCGGTGCCCTTCTGGCGGTACGGCTTCTTGCCGCCACCACGGACCTCGCCACGGGTCTTCGTCTTGTGCGTGCCCTGACGGGCAGCGGCCAGCTGCGCGACGACGACCTGGTGAAGCAGCGGAACGCTGATCTTCTCTACACCGAAGATCTCCGCGGGGAGCTCGACGGAACCGGCCTTGTCGCCCGCCGGCGAAAGGATGTCAACAGTGCTCATCGGTTACCTCAGGCCCCCTTGGCCGCGGTGCGGACCAGGACGAGGCCGCCGTTCGGACCGGGAACCGCGCCCTTGATGAGCAGCAGACCCTTCTCCGCGTCAACGGCGTGGACGGTCAGGTTCTGGGTGGTGACCCGCTCGTTGCCCATGCGACCCGCCATGCGGAGGCCCTTGAACACGCGGCCCGGGGTGGCGCAGCCACCGATGGAACCGGGCGAGCGGTGCTTGCGCTGGGTGCCGTGTCCGGCGCCGAGGCCCTTGAAGTTGTGACGCTTCATGACACCGGCGAAGCCCTTGCCCTTGCTCTTGCCGGTCACGTCGACCTTGATGCCGGCCTCGAACACCTCGGCGGTGATCTCCTGGCCGAGGGTGTACTCGCTGGCGTCAGCGGTACGGATCTCGACGAGGTGGCGGCGGGGAGTGACGTCGGCCTTGGCGAAGTGGCCCTTGAGGGGCTTGTTCACCTTGCGCGGGTCGATCTCGCCGAAAGCGATCTGGACGGACTCGTAGCCGTCGACATCGTTCGTACGGACCTGGGTGACGACGTTGGGGCCGGCCTTGACGACGGTGACCGGAACAACGCGGTTGTTCTCGTCCCACACCTGCGTCATGCCGAGCTTCTCGCCCAGGATGCCCTTGATCTGCTTAGCCATTCTCAGCTCACCGACCCTCAGAGCTTGATCTCGATGTCGACACCGGCCGGGAGGTCGAGTCGCATCAGAGAGTCAACGGTCTTGGGGGTGGGGTCGAGAATGTCGATCAGGCGCTTGTGCGTGCGCATCTCGAAGTGCTCGCGCGAGTCCTTGTACTTGTGCGGCGACTTGATGACGCAGTACACGTTCTTCTCAGTGGGCAGCGGCACCGGGCCCGCGACCGACGCACCAGTGCGGGTCACCGTCTCGACGATCTTCTTCGCCGAGGAGTCGATGACCTCGTGGTCGTAGGCCTTGAGCCGGATGCGGATCTTCTGTCCCGCCATGGCTACTCAATAGTCCTGTCTCTTCGCTCTGGAACCCGGTGTTCCCGTCTCCCCCTCCGACCCACGCGGTCGGGCGTGTCGCGCTCCCGCTGACAGAGATGCCCCTTGTTCGAACATCCCTGCGGGAATGCACACGGCCCTTCCGGAACCGCAGGCCGGGGGCGGAAGGCCCACCGGGTGCCTGGCCGGTGCCGCGCCCACGCTTCCCGGAAGATTCCCGTACGTCCGCCCCAGTGCTGCCGTGGTGGCAGTTAGGACGACGAGTACTGTGGGACTCGCTTCCGGTCCTCCCGGCGGGAGGCGCGCAGCATCAACACTCGACCGAGCAACTCGGACAGTCTGCCATATGGGGCGGGGGGTCCGCCAATCGAGCCGGAGAGAATACCCCCAGGGTGACGTAGGTCAAACAGCAGCCCGGGATCGTTGCCCCCAAGGTGACGTCCCAGCCCCGACGCCCGGCACTCCATGTGGTGGGTGGATCCCGCTGCGTCACCATCGATCGGGGCCGCGGCCGGCACACCGAGCTTCAACAAAGGGTCCCCTCCACGAACCGGCGCAGCTCCTCGAAGCCGGTGGCGCGGAGTTCCGAATCGCCGGTGACGGCCCATGCCCCGTTACTCCACTGCACCCGCCAGACCTTGCCCTCGTGGTTCTCGTACTCCACGAACGCCTCAGGGGTGTCCTCGAGCTCCGGAAGCTCGTTGAGCAGGACCTCGGGGTAGGTGAGGGCGCGTTCCGGGTTGGTGCTGCCGCCGCCGGTGCGGGGGTTGTCGAAGCGCATCTTCAGGAACGGCAGGGGCCCGCGCTCGATCTCCGCGGTGGGCAGCATCTTGTGATACCTGGCCTCCGCCTCCGGCAACGTCTCGCGCCCGGAGAACTCGCACGCGTACCCGGGAAAGACGATGTACGTCAGCGGCGTGAGGTCAGGGTGCTGCACCTTGTGGTGCCCGTGCACCTCGGGAACGACGGCCGCGACGGAGTCGAAGGTGTATCCGGGCACACCGAACCCGGCCACGGAGGTGAGCAGCCGACCCTCCACGATCAGCTCCTTCTCGTGCTCGCGGGCGAAGGCCAACACCGCTGCGGCGAGCTCCGGGTCGTGTTTGCCGCGCTGGTTCATCTGAAGGAGCCGCGTGCCGTCGGAGGTCAGGGCACCCGCGAAGTTCAGGACTGGAACGAGACTCCACCACCAGGCTCGGTCCAGGCCGTCGAGGGGGGTGGCGTGGGGGAATCCGGTGACGGTGGCTTGCAGGTCCATGGTTCCTTCCGGGTCCACGGAGAACTCGAACTCCGTGGAGCGCAGCTCCTTCCTTGTCAGTCGGCGCTCCCTCCCGAAGCCACTCAGGTGCGGCGCCCGCGCAGGGCCTTCCAGGCGTCCTCGGCCGCGTATGCAGCACTCAGCCGCCAGGTTTCCAGCTTGTCCCACGCCCTTGACGCGGCCATCCGCCACTTGAACCACGGCGGCAACTGCCGGAACGGCACGAACGTCAGGGTGTCGTCGATGGCGTTCTCGGCGAGACCACGATGGCCCTCCGCACGCAGCGCGGCGTACAGCTCCGGGGTCACCTCACCGTTGAGCCGTGCCGCGGTGCCCGCGGCAGTGAACGCGTACCCCCGCTGATCACGGTCTGACAACTGCATCGCCCGGACGATCCGAGGTGATGCTTCATCCAACGAACACTGGAAGGCCAACCCGATCACTGCCGTGCCGAGATGCTGTTCGCCACGCTCGAACGCGGCGTCCCACTCGGCGGGGTCGTCGATGCCCAGCAGGCCCTCGCCGCTCTCCCAGTCCCACTCGGACGCCATTGGCTGCCCTTCCCTCTCCGCCCGTCATCGTCCGGACCCCTCCGCGAAGCGGAACGTCGACGTGATCGCGTCGAAGATGTCGAAGAAGGAGTCGGCGAGGTCGAGGACCTGGCTGCTGCCGGCGACCAGGGCCACCTTGCCCTCCTGGCCGGGGACGGGGATGTACGTCTGCACCAGTACGGCCCGGATGGTGCGGTTGAGGCTGTCGCCGGGGACCGGGATGTCCTCGATGCCGTAGGTGCGGGCCGCGGGTCCGACGCCGGGGATGTCGACGGTCGTGACCTTGCGCCAGGAGTCGCCCTCCTTCCTCGCTTCCTTGACGGCGAGTTGGGCGGCTATGGCAGCCGGGTCGTTCGACAGGGGCGCGCCGTCCCGCGTACGGCCACCGACGAGAGAGACGGTGACGGAGCCGGTGATCGGGGTGTCGCCGCCGAAGCTCTCCGCCATGCAACCGCAGTACATCGCACCGGACTTCCAGGCGTCGGCCGCGGCCTTCTGGAGGAAGGTGGTGTACGTGTCGCGGTACTGGGCCAGTTCCGGGTGCGCCTCGATCCGCTCGTTCACCATCCGTCGGATCGAGTCGTCCCGCGACTCCGGCCGCACGTCGAACTCCCACCACGACTCCGGCACCTTGATGCGGAATCCGCCGCGCTCGATGGTGAGCGCCTCCATGTAGCGGGCCATGGCTGTCGTGTCCCCGTTTCATGTTTCGTCGAGCACGTGTTCGCGCACCATGCTGAGGTACGGTGCGGCCAGACTACGAGAACGGGGGACGGACTCATGGGCAAGGGCAAGAGTGATCTCTCACTCCCGCTGACCGAGCTGGAGGACTACGGCCGCCGGCTCCGGTCCATCAAGACCCGCCTCAACCACACCAAGAAGCTCTTCGAGTCGTACAAGGACGACATCGGCAGCGGCAAGGTCAACGACGCCCTCGACGACTTCGAGTCCAACTGGGAGGACGGCCGCGAGGACATCACCCAGCAGCTCGACGCCCTCGCCGACATGTCCGACACCGTCGTCCGCGAGTTCAAGAAGCTCGACGACGAGCTGGCCAAGAAGGTCAACGACGCGGTGAAGACGGAGGACAAGCGGAGCAAGGCGCAGAAGAAGGCGGACTGAAGCCTGCCGGTGGGGGCTCAGTGGTAGCGCGACAGCGGCCCCGGCCGGTCAGGCGTCGGTTTCACCGAGCGTCCAGCACGGCGAGCCCTTGGGCGGCGCGGGCCGGATCGGCAACTTCGCGAAGTCGATGTACGCGTCCACGTCCGGGTCCCCGATCGGCAGGCGGCCTTGGTCGTCCGCAAGGTAGTACGCGCCGTAGGCCCAGAATTCCGGGAACTCGTGGCCCATGATCTCGTGGTCCTCGGGGGGTGCGTCCTCGTCCCCGAACGCCTGATTGATCCTGGCGACGGCTTCCGCCCGCCCGATCCCGCAGTGTTCGACCAGCACCTCCGCCATGTCGCGGTAATACTCCAGCATCTCCTCGCTCAGGCGGGCCAAGAATTCCGACTTCATGGTGAGAGGTTATGACGGCCGCCGCGTCGTGAGTGCAGCTACTCACATGATCCGGCTGAGATGAGTAGGCCGACGACTGCCGACTTCCGTGGTCGGTGGCTTGGATCGGTTGTATGCATACGGACTCCTCGGCGGCCACCTCTCCGCGTCCCCCTCTCCACGGGTACCGCGCCATCACCCTGATCAGCGTCTTCTTCCTGGCCGTCATCGGCTTCGGCGCCTACGCCTGTCAGTCGCTGGAGGGCGGGCCCGTGCGGTCGGACGTCGAGTACCGGGCGCGGGTGGCGCAGACGAAGAAGGCGGGCATGGAGGCGGTCCGTAGCCTGACCCCGGCGCCGGAGGAGGCCGCGGAGCCCCCGGGGAGGACGCTCGACGACATCGCCCAGAAGGACAGCAGTACGTCCTGCGTGGACGACTTCGGCGTCGACGACACCGGCGTGACCCGCGACGAGCCCATCTTCTCCTGGGAGTTGAGCTTCACCGGGCGTAGCGACTACCTCGCCGCCGTCGATCACCTCCGGCGGGAGTGGAAGCGGCAGGGGCTGACGGTGAAGGACGTGCCGGCCCCCGGCAAGGGTGAGCCCGGTGCGGGGCTGCCGGGTATCACTGCCACCGACGACCAGGGCATCGAGCTCGCCCTCCGCCCGGACTGGTACTCCGGCGACCCCGTCGTGCGCGCCGACGGGGGCTGTATGCGCCACTCCTACTGAACGGGCTGAGCAGGGTGAACAGGCTCCGACAGCAACTCCTCCAGTCCCTCGTCGTAGGCCCGGAAGCCCGCCTTTCCGGTCTCGGACGCACCCCCATGGGGTTCGAGGACGCGCGGCAGGTAGGCCACTCGCCACATTCGGAAGACCTGGTCCGGGGCGCTGCGGACGGTGGGGTCCGCCAGGTCGGAGGCGATGCGGAGGATTTCGGCGACCTGGGGCGCTCCCTCGCGGGCCTCGGTGCCGGCTGCGACGGCCACTCCGAGCAACTCGGCGAGGAAGTCGACCAGTTGAACGTCCGCCGCCATGCGGCACATACGGCGCACGGTCGGCGGTTCTTCAAGCCTCGCGAGGGGATCAGGGACCCCGGTGACACCCCGGGACCACAGGAGCAGGTCCGCCGACGCCACCGTGTAGTCGCGGAAGTATCCCATTTCGTCAGCGATCGCCAAGGCCCCGTCACCGAAACCGCAGATCGAACAGATCCCGGCGAGGACGCGATCCACGTCCGCACGCCTGCTGTCCAGGAAGGCGCCCACGGAGACGTCGGCGAGCGACCACGTACCGGTGACGTTCACCGCCCCGACCCCCACCACGCACCCGAAGGGCGCGAAGACCTCGCGGACGAATCGCAGGGGATGGATCTCACTCACCGGTCACACGAGATGCGTATGACGCGTATGAGACGAAGGTGGTCCAGGTGGTGGGCGGGAAGGTGAGATGGGGGGCGTCGGTGGGGTTCTTGGAGTCTCGGACGTGGATGGTGGTGGGGGTGGGGGCGATTTCGATGCAGGAGTTGCCGTCGGGGCCGTCGCTGTAGCTGCTCTTGAACCACTCCAGCTCGGTACTGTCTCCGGCAGAAGCCTTGCGGATCATGTCTCTCCCAGCAGTTGCTCGATGAAGGCCATCGACTCCCGGGGCGTGAGAGCCTGCGCCCGGATGGTGCCATACCGCAGCTCAAGGATCCGCAGCTGTTTCGGATCGGAGGTCGGTCGACCGCCGTACGCCCCGTCGGCACGGCCCACTGCGGTGCCGTCCGCGAACTTCAGCACTTCGATCTTCCCGTCCATGCCCGGGTGGGCGTCCGAGTGCGTAGGCATCACTTGCAGCGTGACGTTACGCAATCGCCCCACCTCCAGCAGGCGTTCGAGCTGCTGGCGCCACACCATTGTGCCTCCGACCGGACGGCGGAGTGTGGCCTCTTCCTGGACGAAGCTGAGGGTGGGGGCGGGTGTGCGCTCGAAGATCGACTGCCGCGCGATGCGGGCGGCCACCATGCGCTCCGCCTCCTCCTGTGAGTACGCGGGCTGCCAGGCCTCGAACAACGCGCGCGCATGATCCGGTGTCTGCAAGAGACCGTGGATGCTCAGCCCGACGTACACACCCAGCTCGACCGCCCTGGCCTCCATCTGCGCCAAGTCCCGTACCTGCTTGGGGTACCGGACCTTGGCCACGTCCTCCTTCATCGCGGCGAGCAGGCCACCCGCCCCCAACACCTCGTCCGCCCTGTCCAGATACTCCGGCCTCGGGATCCGCTTCCCGCCCTCGATCTTGTAGACCATGTCCTCGCCGTACCCGAGGGCCTCCCCGAAGACGGCGGCCCGCATCCCCACAGCCTCGCGCCGCAGCTTGAGCTGGCGCCCGACGGTTGCGATGACGGCGATACCCCAGTCATCGTCCGGGTCCACCTCCCAACCCGGTTCGTCGGCCTCGCTCTTGAGCCGTACCGCCTCGCCGTCCACACTCATTCCGCACCCCTCCGTCGTACGACCGTGCCGCGACGCCCCTACCCGTACGGCCGTCCTCGACAGCCCGGACACGACCAGACAAACTCCGGACAGTAACCGTACGCAACGACTGCGTCACTGGTCACGGTGCGCACAGGCGACCACGCTGAGTGACGTGAACCAGGAAAACTCCACCCAACTCGACTGCGGCGTCAGGAACTTCAGCGTGCTGCTGTCACCCACGCCGCGCGGTGCTCGCCTCGCCAGGCTCCTCGCTGTCGAGCAACTGCGCACTTGGGGACTGCCGTCGGAGGAGGCGGCGCAGGTCATCGCGGAGCTGGCCGTCAACGCGGCCACGCATGGGCGGGTGCCGGGGCGTGACTTCCGGCTGTCGCTGTACGTCGTCGGCGGCACCCTGCGTATCGAGGTGACGGACACGCGCGGTGACGGGCTGCCGTGCCCGCGACAACCGGGCCCCGAGGCGGAGACGGGCCGTGGGCTCGTCCTTGTCGAGGCGCTCGCCGACCGGTGGGGTGTTGCCCCGGGACCACGCCCCCGCAAGACGGTCTGGGCCGAGCTGACGGTCTCGCGGTGCGGCAGGTGAGGGTGAGGGTGAGGGTGAGTCGGGCCGGGCGGTACAACAAGCGCAGGTGGGCCGCCCGCTTCTTCCTCAGTGTCGTGCCTCCACGACCCGAGTAAAGGGCGCTCCGCGTCGGCTCCGCCGATGGCCCTCCGGGCCACCCTTGACTAGGGCCGCTCCAGCACGGGTGAGAAGCGAGCGGGCGGCCCGGAGAAAGTGGCCGGCTTGGGCGGGTTGGGCCCTGGGGCGGGCTGCGTTCCGGGCCGGGGTGAAGGGGGTGCGCGGTCGCGCCTCGCCTGCACGCCGGGTGAGCTTGGCGGCGAACGGTGGGTGGGGTGTGGGGCGCGCGTCGGCTAGGAGGGGGGCACACCGGGCAGACTCAGCGGCGAACGGCCGGTGGGTGGCTGGGGGCGCGTCGGCTGGGCGGGGGCATGCCGGGCAGGCCTAGCGGCTTGAGGCCGGTGGGTGGCTGGGGGCGCATCGGCTGGGTGGGGGCATGCCGGGCAGGCTCAGCGGCGCGCAGTCGGTGGGTGGCTGGGGCCGCATTGGCTGGGCGGGGGCATGCCGGGCAGGCCTAGCGGCTTGAGGCCGGTGGGTGGCGAGGGCGCATCGGCTGGGTGGGGGCATGCCGGGTGGGTTTGGCGGGGGTCGGCTGGTGGGCTGCGCGCGGTGGCTGGGCCGGGCCCGCTGACTGGGCTGGCGGCTCACGAACGGTGGGCGGATGGGGGTGCGCCCGTCCACAGGGAGGGGCGGCTAGCGGCTGCCTGCCGTGGAGAAGGTGATTGGACGGAATAGGACAGCCACCCCACCACCGACCTGGCCCTTTGCGGGCCCGGCTGTCCGTCATCATCCACTTGCTTCCCGGATGCGTGATCGGTGGCCCCGCTTCGGGTGGGGCGGGGTGCGCGTGGGCCGAAAAGCGGCACGCCAGCTGGGCTTGACGGAGATCGGCCGGGGAGTGGCCCCGGGAGCAGCCCACCCAGTCAGGATCAGAACGGGCAGAGCCAGAATGGACGAGCCCGTGGACCGGAGACCTGCAGAATGACGGTCATGAACGAGAACTTGAACACCAGTGCGAGCGCTGCCGAGTCCAGGCCGCCGCTGACGGCTGGCCTCACAGGCGCTGAGCTGCTGCGCTGGTACTGGACGCTGGACGAACTCACCGGTCTCGCCCGCACGATGGGCGTCGCGCGCAACGGCGGCAAGGGGGCGCTCACCGTCCGCCTCGCCGCGGCGCTGGACGGCCGCCCTTTGCCTGCCTCCCCGGCCCGCCGTGGCCCGGCGACCGCGCAGTTGGCCGAGCCTGTAGACGGCGACACCGTGATCCCGGCCGGCCAGCGGTGCAGCCAGGTTCTGCGGAGGTACTTCGTCGAGGTGATCGGCCCCGGCTTCCACTTCGACGCCTTCATGCGCGACTTCATCGCTCAGAACCCTGGCCGAACCCTGGCGGACGCGGTCACCCACTGGCACGCCACCCGCCCGGACGCGGCCCGCCCCCGCGAGATAGAGGCGCAGTTCGAGTTCAACCGCTTCACCAGCGCCTGGCACCGCCAGAACCCGTCCGGCACCCGAGCCCAGGCTCTCGAAGCCTGGTACGCCCACCGAGCACTCCCCAAGCCCCCCAGCGCCACGTGACGACACCCGCGCCCCGGACGAGAACGGATGGATCCAACCGGTCCCACGGAAGAGGTCCACCGATCACGCATCCGGGAAGCAAGTGGACGATGACGGACAGCCGGGCCCGCAAAGGGCCAGGTCGGTGGTGGGGTGGCTGTCCTATTCCGTCCAATCACCTTCTCCACGGCAGGCAGCCGCTAGCCGCCCCTCCCTGTGGACGGGCGCACCCCCATCCGCCCACCGTTCGTGAGCCGCCAGCCCAGTCAGCGGGCCTGGCCCAGCCACCGCGCGCAGCCCACCAGCCGACCCCCGCCAAACCCACCCGGCATGCCCCCACCCAGCCGATGCGCCCTCGCCACCCACCGGCCTCAAGCCGCTAGGCCTGCCCGGCATGCCCCCACCCAGCCAATGCGGCCCCAGCCACCCACCGACTGCGCGCCGCTGAGCCTGCCCGGCGTGCCCCCCGCCCAGCCGACGCGCGCCCCACACCCCACCCACCGTTCGCCGCCAAGCTCACCCGGCGTGCAGGCGAGGCGCGACCGCGCACCCCCTTCACCCCGGCCCGGAACGCAGCCCGCCCCAGGGCCCAACCCGCCCAAGCCGGCCACTTTCTCCGGGCCGCCCGCTCGCTTCTCACCCGTGCTGGAGCGGCCCTAGTCAAGGGTGGCCCGCAGGGCCATCGCCGCAGGCGACGCGGAGCGACAGCGCAGCGCCCTTTACTCGGGGCGCGGAAGCACGACACTGGACAAGAAGCGGGCGGCCCCACGGCGACCAGCACAGCATCCGTAAGCACAGCACGCCCGGTAAGCACGGCCCCGTATGCACAACACCGCAAGCGCACCGCCCGTAACCAACCCCGCAAACCCACCCCCCGAATCCAACCCCCGTACATGCGAAAAGACCCGCACGACCGAAGTCGTGCGGGTCTCTTCAGGTCAGGCGACCCCGGAGGGTCAGACCTTCAAGAGAGCTGGGCTCACTTGTTGATCTTGATGACCTGGCCGGCGCCCACGGTGCGGCCACCCTCGCGGATGGCGAACTTCAGGCCCTCTTCCATGGCGACGGGCTGGATGAGCTCCACCTTCATCTCGGTGTTGTCACCCGGCATGACCATCTCGGTGCCCTCGGGGAGGGTCACAACGCCGGTCACGTCCGTCGTACGGAAGTAGAACTGCGGACGGTAGTTGTTGAAGAACGGCGTGTGGCGGCCACCCTCGTCCTTGGACAGGATGTAGGCCTGCGCCTCGAACTCGGTGTGCGGGGTGACCGAGCCCGGCTTGATGATGACCTGGCCGCGCTCGACGTCCTCGCGCTTGATGCCACGGAGGAGCAGACCGACGTTCTCACCGGCCTGGCCCTCGTCGAGCAGCTTGCGGAACATCTCGATGCCGGTGACCGTGGTGGTGGTCTTCTCCTGCTTGATGCCCACGATGTCGACGGTCTCGTTGACCTTCAGGACACCACGCTCGATACGGCCGGTGACGACCGTACCGCGACCGGTGATCGTGAAGACGTCCTCGATCGGCATCAGGAACGGCTTGTCGACATCACGCTCGGGCTGCGGGATGTTCTCGTCGACGGCCTTCATCAGCTCGAGGACGGTCTGGGTCCACTCCGGGTCGCCCTCCAGCGCCTTCAGCGCGGAGACCTTGACGACCGGCAGGTCGTCGCCCGGGAACTCGTACTCGGAGAGGAGCTCACGGACCTCGAGCTCGACGAGCTCCAGGATCTCCTCGTCGTCCACCATGTCGGCCTTGTTCAGGGCGACGACGATGTACGGAACGCCGACCTGGCGGGCCAGGAGCACGTGCTCCTTGGTCTGCGGCATCGGGCCGTCGGTGGCGGCGACCACGAGGATCGCGCCGTCCATCTGCGCGGCACCGGTGATCATGTTCTTGATGTAGTCCGCGTGACCCGGGCAGTCGACGTGGGCGTAGTGACGCGCCTCGGTCTGGTACTCGACGTGCGCGATGGAGATGGTGATACCGCGCTGACGCTCTTCGGGCGCCTTGTCGATGTTGTCGAACGCGGTGGCCTCGTTCAGGTCCGGGTACGCGTCGTGCAGCACCTTGGTAATGGCGGCCGTGAGGGTCGTCTTACCGTGGTCGATGTGACCGATGGTGCCGATGTTGACGTGCGGCTTAGTCCGCTCGAACTTCGCCTTCGCCACTGGGGTCCTCCTGTGGAGTGGTTCTGTACGCCTTACTTCATCGGCGCCAGGTGATCTTTGCTGGATAGCCCGGAACCCGGGGCATTCATCCAGGAATGTGGCTGAATGCCCCTTGAGGCTCCGGAGTCAAGCCTAAAGCGTGTGAACGCGGTGCGTTACTCGCCCTTGGCCTTCGCGATGATCTCCTCGGCGACGTTCCGCGGAACCTCGGCGTAGGAGTCGAACTGCATCGAGTAGCTTGCGCGACCCGAGGTCTTGCTGCGGAGGTCGCCGACGTAGCCGAACATCTCCGACAGGGGCACGAGGCCCTTGACGACGCGGGCACCGGCCCGCTCCTCCATGGCCTGGATCTGGCCACGGCGGGAGTTGATGTCGCCGATGACCTCACCCATGTAGTCCTCGGGCGTGGTGACCTCGACGGCCATCATCGGCTCAAGGAGCACAGGGCTGGCCTTACGCGCGGCCTCCTTGAAGGCCTGCGAACCGGCGATCTTGAAGGCGAGCTCGGAGGAGTCGACCTCGTGGTAGCCACCGTCGATGAGGATGACGCGCACGCCGGTCATCTCGTAGCCCGCGAGGATGCCGAACTGCATGGCCTCCTGAGCACCGGCGTCCACCGAAGGGATGTACTCCTTCGGGATACGGCCACCGGTGACCTTGTTCACGAACTCGTACGAGGCGTCGCCGCCCTCGATGGGCTCGATCGCGATCTGCACCTTGGCGAACTGACCGGTACCACCGGTCTGCTTCTTGTGGGTGTAGTCCACGCGCTCGACGGCCTTACGGATCGTCTCGCGGTACGCGACCTGCGGCTTGCCGACGTTGGCCTCGACCTTGAACTCACGGCGCATACGGTCGACGAGCACCTCGAGGTGCAGCTCGCCCATGCCGCCGATGATGGTCTGGCCGGTCTCCTCGTCGGAGTGGACCTGGAAGGACGGGTCCTCCTCGGCCAGGCGCTGGATCGCGACGCCGAGCTTCTCCTGGTCGCCCTTCGACTTGGGCTCGATGGCGACCTGGATGACCGGCGCCGGGAAGTCCATGGACTCCAGGATGACCGGGTTCTTGTCGTCGGCCAGCGTCTCACCGGTGGTGGTCTGCTTCAGGCCCATGACGGCGACGATGTCGCCGGCACCCACCGACTCGATCTCCTCACGCTTGTTGGCGTGCATGCGGTAGATCTTGCCGATGCGCTCCTTCTTGCCCTTGACGGAGTTCAGCACCGAAGAGCCGGACTCCAGGCGGCCCGAGTAAACCCGGACGAAGGTGAGCTTGCCGAGGTGCGGGTCGCTCATGATCTTGAACGCCAGCGCCGAGAGGGGCTCCTCGTCGGACGGCTTGCGCTTGACGACGACCTCGGGGTCCTTGACGTCGTGGCCCTCGATGGCCTCGATGTCGACCGGCGACGGCAGGTAGCGCACGACCGCGTCGAGCAGGGGCTGGACGCCCTTGTTCTTGAACGCGGTGCCGCAGAACACCGGGGTCACGGTGGTGCCGGTGCCCTTGCCGGACGCGATGGTGATACGACGGATCGCGGCGTACAGCTGCTCCTCGGAAGGCTCGTCGCCCTCCAGGTACAGCTCCATGATCTCTTCGTCGTTCTCGGCCACGGCCTCGATCAGCTTGCCGCGGTACTCCTCGGCAGCCTCGGTGTGCGTGGCCGGGATGTCGACGACGTCGTACATCTCGCCCTTGGTGGCCTCGGCGGACCACACGAACGCCTTCATGCGGACCAGGTCCACGACGCCCTTGAAGTCGGCCTCGGCACCGATCGGGAGCTGCATGACGATCGGCTGCGCGCCCAGGCGGTCGCTGATCATGTCGACGCAACGGTGGAACTCGGCACCGGTGCGGTCGAGCTTGTTCACGAAGCAGATGCGCGGAACGCCGTAGCGGTCCGCCTGACGCCACACCGTCTCGGACTGGGGCTCGACACCGGCGACGCCGTCGAACACCGTCACGGCACCGTCGAGCACACGCAGGGAGCGCTCCACCTCGACGGTGAAGTCGACGTGCCCCGGGGTGTCGATGATGTTGATGGTGTGGTCGACGTCCTCAAGCGGCCAGTGACAGGTGGTGGCAGCAGAGGTGATCGTGATGCCACGCTCCTGCTCCTGCTCCATCCAGTCCATGGTGGCAGCGCCGTCGTGGACCTCACCGATCTTGTACGAGACACCGGTGTAGAACAGGATCCGCTCGGTGGTGGTCGTCTTGCCCGCGTCGATGTGGGCCATGATCCCGATATTGCGGACCTTGGCCAGGTCAAGTGAAGTGGTAGCCATAAGGCTTCAGTCTTCTCTCGGTTCTCGATGGGGTAGCGACTACCAGCGGTAGTGCGCGAAGGCCTTGTTGGACTCGGCCATCTTGTGCGTGTCCTCGCGCTTCTTCACAGCGGCACCAAGGCCGTTGGAGGCGTCGAGAAGCTCGTTGAGCAGACGCTCGGTCATGGTCTTCTCGCGACGGGCGCGGGAGTAACCGACGAGCCAGCGCAGCGCGAGCGTGTTGGCGCGACCGGGCTTGACCTCGATCGGAACCTGGTACGTCGCACCACCGACACGGCGGGACTTGACCTCAAGGGTCGGCTTGATGTTCTCCAGCGCGCGCTTCAGCGTGATGATCGGGTCGTTGCCCGTCTTCTCACGCAGACCCTCCATGGCGCCGTAGACGATGCGCTCGGCGGTGGAGCGCTTGCCGTTCAGCAGCACCTTGTTGATCAGGGAGGTCACCAGAGGGGAGCCGTAAACCGGGTCGATGATGACCGGGCGCTTCGGGGCGGGGCCCTTACGAGGCATTCTTACTTCTCCTTCTTGGCGCCGTAGCGGCTGCGGGCCTGCTTGCGGTTCTTGACACCCTGGGTGTCGAGGGAGCCGCGGATGATCTTGTAGCGAACACCCGGCAGGTCCTTCACACGGCCGCCGCGCACGAGCACGATGGAGTGCTCCTGCAGGTTGTGTCCCTCACCCGGAATGTAAGCGGTGACCTCGATCCCGCTGGTCAGGCGCACACGCGCGACCTTACGCAGGGCCGAGTTCGGCTTCTTCGGGGTGGTCGTGAACACACGCGTGCAGACGCCACGACGCTGAGGGGAACCCTCGAGTGCGGGCGTCTTGTTCTTCTCGACCTTGTCCTGCCGGCCCTTACGGACCAGCTGCTGGATCGTAGGCACTACTTCTCCGGTTTCTGTGTGCCGATAGGTACAGCTAACCTGGAACTTCGCCGACCCACGCGGTCGGGTGTGTCGAATCCCGCAGACTCCCGCCGCTAAGCGGAAAGGGCGCAGATTACGGTGGCCGGTCACAGCTCGCTATGCGGTTGAAGGCACGCACGAGAGCCAGGGCACACCCCAGGCACAAGGTCTGAGCGTACCTACCTCACGGACTTCGGTCAAAACAAATGGAGCCTGCCCCGACACGCCGGACATGTCGCCCTTGCAATCCAGGCTCCGGAGTGAAGGTCGACCCGTTTGGTGCCCATGACAACGACATGTTCAGTACGTTGAACGGTCGCTGTGGCGATCGGGGGGACGGGGGAACACATGACGGCCGACGGCTTACCGGACGGGGTCGGTCTCGACGACCGGGTGCCCTTCCTCGCGCGGCTGGAGAAGGGGGACCGCGAAACGCTGCTCGGGCTCGGCCGCGAGCTGGCCTTCCGCTCCCGGGACGTCCTGCTCCACCAGCACGAACCCTCCTCGTACGTCCTCTTCATCATCCACGGCTGGACCAAGGTCACCGCGGCCGCCGTCAACGGCTACGAGGCGCTGCTCGCGCTGCGCGGCCCCGGTGACGTCGTCGGCGAGTCGGCCGCGCTGACCGGACGCCCGCGCTCGGCCACGGTCACCGCGCTGCAACCGGTCCGCGCCGTCGCCGTCGACCGCGAGCGCTTCACCGCCTTCCTCGGCCGCTCCCCCGACGTCTCCTACGCCCTCCTCGGCCTCACCTCCGACCGCATGCGCGCGGCCGACCAGCGCCGTCTGGAATTCGCCTCCATGAACGTCCGCGAGCGCCTGGCCACCCTTCTGCTGGACCTCGCCCGCACCAACGCCCGCTACACCGAGACCGGCGTGGAACTCCTCGTACCGCTCAGCAAGCAGGAGCTGGCCGGGTCGGTCGGGGCCTCGCGGGAGATGGTCCAGCGGCTGCTGAAGGAGCTGCGGGACAAGGGTGTGGTGGTGACCGGCAGACGGACGCTGCGGATCGTACGGATGGACGTCCTACGAAGGATCGCGCGAACCGAGCCCTGAGGGCCCCGACCCGCGTTCTGTGCACACCGTCACAGTCCGAGTGCGTCATCCGACCTCTCCGCCGCGCCGCCTCACACGCCACGCTTCTCACCTGGCGCAAGGCCTCCATCACCGAAGGGCGACCATGAGCGATCCCGTGAGCCGGACGATCCTGCTGCTCGACATCGAGCGCTACAGCGACCGGGACGACGTCGAGCAGGCCTACTTACGCCGGATGCTCTACGACATCACCGACCGCGCGCTGGAGACCGCCGGCATCGACGAGACGTTGCGGCTGCGGGCCGACCGCGGCGACTCCGTGATGGAGCTGATCGACGCCAATGCCTCCGTGCCGGCGCTGCTGCGGGCCCTGCTCACCGAGGTGCCGGCGCAACTGCGGGGGGTCAACCGGATGGCGTCCAGCTCGGCGCAGATCCGGCTGCGGGCGGTCGTCGCCTCGGGATACGTCGCCATCGACCCGCACGGCTGGGTCGGCTCGGACCTCAACCACGCCTGCCGCCTCCTCGACGCCAAGCTGCTGCGCGCCGCGCTGCGCGAGCGCCCCGACGACTTCGCCCTGTGTGTCTCGGACGGGGTGTACGGGGGGATCGTGCGGCACGACCACACGGGGATCCCGGCGGCGGAGTTCCACCGGATGAGCGTGGACAGCAAGAACGGCCCGCTGACGGCGTGGCTGCACGGTCCGGTGCCGGACGGGGCGGCCGGGCCCGACGACCACAGTGGAACGGGGGAGGGGGGAGCCCCGGTGCCGGGTGCTTCGGGGGACGGCCCGGCACCGGGGCGGACATCACCCCCGGCACCCTCCACCAGCACCTCCGCCTCCACCGGTGGGGTGGTCTTCAACTTCAACGGCGGCTCCCCGACCTTCGGCGGCAGCCTCGTCGCCGGTGACCAGCACGGTGTGTCCGGAGGACGGTTCACCGGGAACGTGCACCTCGGCGGGACCGGGGGTGACGCGGCGTGACGGTTCCGCCGGAGCAGGACCCCCCGCCCACCGACCCGGTGGCGGAGCCGGAGGCGGACAGACCCGAGGACGCCGCCGAGCGCACCCAGGAGGCCCGCGCGGCCCAGCGGGAGCTGTTCGCCCACACGCCCGGCTTCATCCTCGGCTCGGCCGCCTCCTTCGGCGGCAGCCTGGTCGGCGGGGCACAGCACGGGGTGTCGGGCGGGCAGGTCACCGGGGACGTCTTCCTGGGCGGCAAGACGGAGATCCACCACCACGGCCCGGCGGCGACGGGCCACGCCTCCGGGGAGATACCGCGGGGCCGCCTCGACGCGCTGGCCGCCGTCTTCGTCGAGGGCCCGGGCTTCGAAGCCGCCCTGGCGCGGCTCCGGGAGGAGCGCGTGCTGGTCCTCTCCGGCCCGCACGCCGCCGGGCGGTACGCGGCCGCTCAGATGCTCCTGCACCGCCTCGGGGTGCCCGCCGTACACGCCCTGCCCGCCGAGACGACGCCGGCGGCGCTGCCCGCGCAGCTGGCCCGGCCGGGCGGCCATGTGCTGCGCGACCTGCCGCTGACCCGCAACCGGCCGCTGCGCGACACCCATCTGTACGCGGCCGTGGACCAGCTCAAGAAGACCGACGGGCACCTGGTGGTGACCGTGGAGAACTCGCCGTTCCTGCTGGGGGTCACCCCGGCGCGCTGGGCGCCGCCCGCGGCCGAGGACGTCGTACGGGCGCATCTGTCCGTACGGCGGCCCGGCGAGGCGACGAAGCTGCTGGCGCTCGCGCCGGTGCGGGACTTCCTGGCGCGCGGGCGGCGGCCCGCCGAGGCGGCCGAGTTCGCGCGGGAGCTCGCCCAGTACGACGGGGGCGCGGAGGCGGACGCCCGGCTCGCGGACTTCGGGCAGGCGGCCGTGGAGAAGCAGTGCCGGAGCTGGCTGAGCGCGCCCGACAGCGATCTGCGCGAGAAGGCGTTCCTGATCTCGCTCGCCGTGTTCGACCAGGCCCCGTACGTGCTGGCCGCCGAGCTCGCGGACCGGCTCTTCGTGCACTTCCAGCAGTTGCAGCACCCCGAACAGCCGCCGGAGATCCCGGTGTTCGGTCCTTCGGCGACGGACCGGCTGGAGCGGGCGCGGGCCGAGGGGGAGTTACGGGACGAGCCGACCGACTGGGGGCCCGTACCGCAGTTCATGGCGCGGTTCCGCGAGGAACGCACCGCGCGCGTGCTGCTCACGGAGGTGTGGACGGGCCATCCCTCCGCACGCCCCGCGCTGGTGGCCTGGCTGCGCGAGCTGGCCCGGGACGGGCGGCCGGTGGTGCGCACCCGGGCCGCCGCGGCGGCGGCGCTGCTCGCCACCGCCGACCTGCTCTCGACGATCGCGCTGCTGGTCGACGGCTGGGCGGTCGCCAAGGCGTTCGGTCCGCGCGTCACCGCCGCGAACGCGCTCACCCTGGCCCAGTTGCTGGACGCGCCGGCCGTGCTGCGGCTGCTCACCCAGTGGTGCACGGACGGGCACTGGGCCCGCCGCTGGACCGCGATCCGCGCCTTCGGCCTGCTGGCCCCGCTGCGCCCGGAGCTGGCGAGCCCGGCGCTCGGCGCGCTGGCGGGCCGGGCCCGCGCGGACATCAGCGGCGCGACGGGGGCGGAGGCGGACAACCTGATCGAGTCGACGGCGCTGCTGCTGTCGGTGGGCCCGCGCCGCGGCGAGATGCTCTCCGAGCTGGTCGGGCTGCTGTACGACGCCACCCCGGCGGTGCGCGCCCTCGCCCTGAACGCCTTCGTGCGAGCCTGCGAGAACGCGGAGGAGGGCGCGCTGGTGGAGTGGTACGCCGACACCGGCATGTACGAGGCCGACTCCGCCCGCGACCTGGCCACCCTGTGGCGCACCGCGCTGGGCGACCGCGCCCACACCCGGCAGGCGCTCAACGCCCTGCACACCTGGGTGCATGTCGCCCAGCGCCGCCCGGACGCCGCCCAGGCCCTGGAGCTGCTGCTGCCCGCGCTGATCGTCGAGGCGGCCGACCGCGACCGGCTCGACCACGAGCTGCGGTCGATGCGGGCGGAGGACGGGGGGCCGCGGCCGCCGGTCGCCGACCGGCTGCTGGAGCTGCTGTGGCCGGCCGCGGCCGCGCCCGCGTCAGCGTCAACGGTTCACTGATGTCGTACTTTCCCTAGGAGTTGACCCATGGCGGACTTCCGCCGTCAGCCGGAGTGGCAGCAACAGGCCGACCGGCACAGCACACTGATCGACCCGGTGCTCACCGTGCGGCCCATCTCGCGCTTCGACTACACCACGCGCCGGCCGGTCGGCGCGATCGACCACGCGCTGGTCTTCGCCACGGCCGGGGGCGCGTACGACGCGTACATCCCGCCGCACCGGCCCAGCCGTACGGACGCGGCGACCCGCCGCTACACCTCCGTGTACGAGGTCGACATGGGCAGCCATCCGGTGCAGCTCGACCTCCTCCTGCCCAGTGACGACGACGCGTTCTCCTTCGGCGCGACGGCGGATCTGACCTGGCGGGTGCGGGACCCGGAGGCGTACGTGCGCAGCGGGGAGCGGGACGTGCCGACCCGGCTGACCCGGGAGCTGCAGCAGCTGGCCCGGCCGGTGAGCCGGCGCTTCCCCATCGAGGACAGCTCCTCGGCGGAGTCGGCGGTCCAACAGGTCGTGGAGACGGGCGGGTTCGCGGCGGGCACCGGGCTCGCGGTCAGTTGCGTGGTGCGGTTACGTCTCGACGACGAGGCGATCGCCCATCGGCAGCGGCGGCGGACGCTGCGCTACGAGTCGGAGATGCTCGATCCGGAGCACGAGTTCCGGCTGCGGCAGGCGCATCAGCAGTACGAGCTGGAGGTGCTGCGGCAGCGGCAGCATCAGCAACTGGTCGCCGAGAAGCTCCACTTCTACCAGCACCATCTCCAGTACGGCGGGGTCGGCGCCTGGGCCCTGCATCTCGCCGCCCATCCCGAGGACACGCGGATGGTCATCGACAGCATCCACAAGGACCAGCTGACCTTCATCAAGGCCCAGTTGGAGCTCATCGGCGGAGACGGCCTGGAGGACTACCAGAAGGCGGAGTCCCTGAAACAGATCCGCCAGGAGGTCGACACGATCCTGCGCATGCGCGAGACGACTCCGGGCGCGCAGGCACCGGGAGCACTGCCGCCGGGGGCGGTGCCGGGGCCGTCCTATCCGGGGGAGGCGGGGCAGGGGACGGCGGGAGCCGCGCCGTACGGGGGCGCGATATCGGGGCCGGTGCCCGTCACCCCGCCGATGCCCTCGCCGTCCGCACCGCCCCGGGCGGACGTCCCGCCGCCGCCCGACGGTTCGGGCCCGGAGCCGGCATGAGGACCCCCGACGGTACGCCGAACACACCGGGGAACCCGGCCGGCGGAGCCAACGGAACCAACCGGACCAACCCGCCGACACCGACACCGACGCCCACGCCCACGCCCACGCCGGGCGTCCCACCCCAGGCGCCCGGCACCGCGGCCGGTGCGAGTGCCGCCGAGCGGCTGCTCGTCGAGATGCGGGGGGAGATCGCGCGCGCGGACAGCAAGGCGTCCGTGCTGGTCGCGGCCCTGGGGATGACCGCGGGTGTGTTCACCGGGCTGGTGGCGGGGCGGAACTGGGGGCCGGAGGAACTGTCCGCCCCGGGGACCTGGGTGTGGTGGGCCGGCGCGCTCGCGCTCGCCCTGTCCCTGTTCGCGCTGCTGCTCGCCGTCCTGCCCCGGTACCGCTCCGGCGTCTGGACCCCGGGTCAGCCCCTCTGCTACTTCGGCGACGTCCAACAGGCCGTACGCGCGGGCCTGTTGGCCGACGCGCTCGCGGACACCGACCGCGACCCCGCCGCCGGACTCACCGCGGCCCTCGTCGAGACCAGCCGTATCGCCGCCCGCAAGCACCAGTGGATCCGCACCGGTCTGATCGCCTTCTGCACCGGAACGGTCCTGCTCCCCACCGCGCTCCTGATCGGCTGACCCCGCTCACGCCCCGACGCTCACCCGCACACGCTCACGCCAAGACGCCAAGACGCCAAGACGCCAAGACAAGGAACCGTCCCCATGCCCAGCACGCCGGACCCCTATCCCCAGCAGCCGCCCGAGCCCCACCAGCCGCCGTACTACTCCCCACCGCCCCAGTACTCCGAGCCTCCCCAGCCTGCGGAGCCCACGTACCCCGCACCCCCGTACCCGGCACCCTCATACCCCACGGCGCCGACCGCGCCCACCTACCCGACGCCCCCTCCCCCGCAGTACCCGACGGACGCGGCCCCGCACTACCCGGCCGCCCCGTCGTCGTACCCCACGCCCCCGCAGTTCCAGCCCACCGCGCCGGCCTACGCCCCACCCCCCGCGGCACCGCAGCCCCCCGCCCCCACGCACGCCCCGGACGACCTCGACTACCGGCACCGCGGCTCCCGGGTCCACGTCGCCGCGCACCAGCGCGGGGCGGACGCCACCGCCGTGGGGCGGCTGATCGTGCATGTGCCGGGGGCGCTGGTGAGCGGGGTCGTGGTGGGGGCCGTGGCCGCGTGGCTCGGCGGCACGGTCGTCGGGTGGACAGCCGTGCTCGGCTGGCTGGCCAGTGGAGGGCTCGTGTTCTACCGGCCCGCCGAACTCCTCTTCGCCCGCAAGGTGCTGAAGCTCAGGACGCCGACGGCCTACGAGCTGACCCGGCTGGAGCCGGTGTGGCGCGAGGTCACCGCCCGGGCCGGCATAGACGCCCGCTCGTACGAGCTGATGGTGGAGAACAGCGACGACCTGAACGCGGCCGCGGTCGCCGGACACGTCGTCGGCGTCACGACGTACGCGCTGAACGAGATCCCGAGCGCCAACCTCGCCGCCGTACTCGCCCATGAACTCGGCCACCACACCGGTGGTCACTCCTGGGCGGGGCTGCTCGGCTACTGGTACTCGCTGCCCGGCCGGATCGCCTGGGCCGTCACCAAGGCCCTGGCGGCCCTCGCGGTGTACGTGGCCAGCCGGTTCTCCCTGCTCGCGACCGGGTTCCTGGTGCTGCTCATGGGCACGGTCGTGATCTTCGCCGTGGTCGGCGTCTGGTACGTGACGCTGCCGCTGCTCCTCGCGCCGTACCTGCTCGCCTACGCCGGACGGCAGGGCGAGCTGCGGGCGGACCAGCAGGCGGCCGACCTCGGCTTCGCCCGGCCGATGGCCGAGGTGCTCCACCATCTGCAGGCCGAGGAGGACGCCGAGGTCGCCCGCGCCACCGCGGCCGGCCAACGCCTGGAACGGCCGGGCCCGATGGCCCGCCTGCTGTCCACCCACCCCGACCACGCCACCCGGCTGTCCCGGCTGGAGCCGTATCTGCGGCTCGGCCGCTGAGTCAGCCGGGCGGAGCCACCGCGCGTGCGGGCCCGGTCCCGGGCGAACAGACTGGGGCCATGCCCGCGCCGCAGGAGCCCGCACGACCGCCGTCACGCCCGCCGATGTTCGGTTCGCTGGAGAAGGCGGCGTACATCCTGGCCCCCGGGACCGTCGTCGTCGGCCTGCTCTACTACTTCGGCAGCGTCTACACCAAGGCGTACTACACCGCCCTCGGCGTGCTCCCGGAGGACCTCGGATTCTCCGTCCAGAGCATCCTGGCCAACAGCGCCAGCGCGATCTTCTTCCCGCTGTGGCTCCTGCTGATGTGCGGCCTGATCGTGCTGCTGGCGCTCGGCTGGGTGGGGCACCGGCTGGCCCTGCCCGCGCACGCGGCCCGGCGCCGTACGGCGATCCGCTGGCTGGGCGCCGTCGGACTGGTCATGGTGCTGCTGAGCTCCCCGGTCTTCTACTCGGATCGGCTGCTGTTCCCGCTCCCCGAGGGCCGTCCGCGTCAGTTCGCGCCGTGCCTGGTGATGGCCCTCGGCGCCACGCTGGCCTTCTTCGCCGTGCAACTGCGCCTCGGCCAGGGCACGGGAATGGGGAATCCGCAGGCGCGCACCAGCGATCGGCTGTGGCTGGCGGGCGGCGCCCTGCTCATCGGGGTGCTGACGATGAGCCTGTTCTTCGACATGGCGCGGTACGCGAGAGCGGTCGGGCGGGGCAATGCCATCGCCGAGACGAAGCGGGGTTATCGGGACAGCCCGTGGGTGGTGGTGCATTCGCGCGTCCCCCTCCCCCACCACGCCAAGAACATCACCCCCTTCGACCTGGGCAGCCGCAGTGGGCCCTACCGGTACGAATACCGCGGCTTCCGCATCGTCGCGAAGTCGCAGACCCGCTACTACCTGGTCTCCTATTCCTCTTCCTACGACGACCGCGACGTGGTGGTCCTGCCCGACAACGACAACCTCTGGGTGGAGATCCGGGGGTCGTGACAGCGGCGGATCTCAGGGGGTACCGAGGTCCGTGTCATCGGACTCACCGGACTCATCGGGCGCCGGCGTCGGGCCGACCGTGGTGTCGGAGTCGGTGGGCCCGAAGGTCGTGGTCGTGGGCGGGGACGAGGTGGTGAGCGTGTCCGTGGGCGTCCCCGTCTCCGTGGCGGCGGTCGTGTCCGGGGTGGTCGTCGTGGGCCCGGTCGCCCTGCCGGAGACGGGGACGGTGATGGTGCCCGCCGGGGTCGTCACGGTCAGCTGAGCGGAGTACGGCCCCGGCTGCGACGCGGTGTGCTGGACCCCCACCTCGCAGGTTTCGCCGGGCTGCAGCGTCGTCCCGGAACAGCCGTCCTCGGTGATCACCGTGGTCCCGTCGGTGTCCCCGCCGGCCGCGACGTCCTGAAGGGGCTTGGGCTCGTCCGTGTTGTTCTCGATGGACACCGTTCCGCCCGTGGGCTCACCCACCTGCGCGCCGGGCAGATCGATCGCCGAACCGCTCTCGTCCGCGGAATCCCCGGAGTCGCTGCCCGGGAAGAGGGAGACGTGTCCCACCGGGGAGCCGCCGCCGTTGGTTTCGGTCGGCATGCCCGGCGCCGACTCCGACGAGGACGGCTGTGCCGTGACCCCGTCGCCGGACTCCTGGCCCTGATCCTTGTCCTTGCAGCCCGCCGTCACCGCCACCGCGGCGATCGTCGCGGCCACGGCGATCCCGCGGGCCGTCACAGACACCATGGCGTGGACACCTCCGGTCCGGCTCGGGCCCTCAACTTCGCACACCGGCTGCCGGGAGCGCGCCGGCCGCGATCGGCCACGCAACGCGATCACTCGAAAGAACGCCCGAACAACGCCGAAGGGCGGCCACCCCGTGGGGTGACCGCCCTTCAGTGGTTCAGGCGTGCGCCTTACTGGTTGTACGGACCGTAGTCGTAGTCCTCCAGCGGGACGGCCTGGCCGGAGCCCGTGCCGAACGGCGAGTAGTCGATGTCGTCGTAACCGACGGCCGAGTACATCGCTGCCTTGGCTTCCTCGGTCGGCTCCACCCGGATGTTGCGGTAGCGGGACAGACCCGTACCGGCCGGGATGAGCTTACCGATGATGACGTTCTCCTTGAGGCCGATGAGCGAGTCGGACTTGGCGTTGATCGCCGCGTCGGTGAGGACTCGCGTCGTCTCCTGGAAGGACGCCGCCGACAGCCAGGACTCCGTGGCCAGCGAGGCCTTGGTGATACCCATGAGCTGCGGACGACCGGAGGCCGGGTGACCGCCCTCCTGGACCACACGACGGTTCTCGTGCTCGAACTTCGAGCGCTCGACCAGCTCGCCGGGCAGCAGCTCGGCGTCGCCGGACTCGATGATCGTCACGCGGCGGAGCATCTGCCGGATGATGATCTCGATGTGCTTGTCGTGGATCGACACACCCTGCGAGTTGTACACCTTCTGGACCTCGCCGACCAGGTGGACCTGGACGGCACGCTGACCCAGGATGCGCAGCACGTCGTGCGGGTTGGTGGCACCCACGGTGAGCTTCTGGCCCACCGAGACATGCTCGCCCTCGCTGACCAGGAGCCGGGCACGCTTCGAGATCGGGAACGCCGTCTCGTCGCTGCCGTCGTCCGGCGTGATGACGATCTTCTTCGTCTTCTCGGTCTCCTCGATACGGACACGGCCGTCCGCCTCGGAGATCGGGGCGACACCCTTCGGGGTACGGGCCTCGAAGAGCTCGACGACACGCGGCAGACCCTGGGTGATGTCGTCACCGGCCACACCACCGGTGTGGAAGGTACGCATCGTCAGCTGGGTACCGGGCTCACCGATGGACTGGGCGGCGATGATGCCGACCGCCTCACCGATGTCGACCAGCTTGCCGGTGGCCAGCGAGCGGCCGTAGCACATGGCGCAGGTGCCGACGGCGGACTCGCAGGTCAGGACCGAGCGGGTCTTGACCTCCTCGATGCCGTGCTTGACCAGCTCGTCGATGAGGACGTCGCCCAGGTCGGTGTTGGCCGGGGCCAGCACCACGCCGTCGACGACGATGTCCTCGGCCAGCGCACGTGCGTACACGCTGGTCTCGACGTTGTCCGCCTTGCGCAGGACGCCGTCCGCGCCGCGCTCCGCGATGTGGAGCTTGAGGCCGCGCTCGGTGCCGCAGTCCTCCTCGCGGATGATGACGTCCTGGGAGACGTCCACCAGACGACGGGTGAGGTAACCCGAGTCGGCGGTACGCAGGGCGGTGTCCGCGAGACCCTTACGGGCACCGTGCGTGGAGATGAAGTACTCCAGCACGGACAGGCCCTCACGGAACGAGGCCTTGATCGGACGCGGGATGGTCTCGTTCTTCGCGTTCGACACCAGACCACGCATACCGGCGATCTGCCGCATCTGCATCATGTTTCCTCGGGCACCCGAGTCAACCATCATGAAGATGGGGTTCGTCTTGGGGAAGTTCGCGTTCATCGCCTCGGCGACCTCGTTGGTCGCCTTGGTCCAGATCGCGATGAGTTCCTGCGTGCGCTCTTCCTTGGTGATCAGACCGCGCTCGTACTGCTTCTGGACCTTCTCGTCCTGCGCCTCGTAGCCGCGGACGATCTCCTTCTTCGCCTCGGGAACGACGACGTCGGAGATGGCCACGGTGACACCGGAACGGGTCGCCCAGTAGAAGCCGGCCGCCTTCAGGTTGTCGAGCGTCGCCGCCACGATGACCTTGGGGTAGCGCTCGGCCAGGTCGTTGACGATCTCGGAGAGCTGCTTCTTGCCCACCGAGTAGTCGACGAACGGGTAGTCCTCGGGCAGCAGCTCGTTGAAGAGCGCACGGCCCAGGGTCGTCCGCAGGCGGAAGGTGTCACCCTGCTGCCACTCCGGCTCGCCCTCCTCCTGCGCCGGCGGGGTCCAGCCGCGCGGCGGGATGGTGCCCACCGGGAAGCGGATGTCGACCGGCGACTGCAGCGCGAGCTCGCCGGCGTCGAACGCCATGATCGCCTCGGCCGTGGAGCCGAAGGACCGGCCCTCGCCCTTGGTGTCACGCAGCTCGCCGTCGGTGGTGAGGAAGAACAGACCGAGGACCATGTCCTGGGTCGGCATCGTCACCGGACGGCCGTCGGCCGGCTTGAGGATGTTGTTCGAGGACAGCATCAGGATGCGGGCCTCGGCCTGCGCCTCCGCGGACAGCGGCAGGTGCACGGCCATCTGGTCACCGTCGAAGTCCGCGTTGAACGCGGTGCAGACGAGCGGGTGGATCTGGATGGCCTTGCCCTCGACCAGCTGCGGCTCGAAGGCCTGGATGCCGAGGCGGTGCAGGGTGGGAGCACGGTTCAGCAGCACCGGGTGCTCGGCGATGACCTCTTCGAGGACGTCGTACACGACCGTGCGGCCGCGCTCCACCATGCGCTTGGCGCTCTTGATGTTCTGCGCGTGGTTCAGGTCGACCAGGCGCTTCATCACGAACGGCTTGAAGAGCTCCAGCGCCATGGCCTTGGGCAGACCGCACTGGTGCAGCTTCAGCTGCGGACCGACGACGATCACGGAACGCGCGGAGTAGTCCACACGCTTGCCGAGCAGGTTCTGACGGAATCGACCCTGCTTACCCTTCAGCATGTCACTGAGGGACTTCAGCGGGCGGTTGCCGGGGCCCGTCACCGGGCGACCACGACGACCGTTGTCGAAGAGGGCGTCAACAGCCTCCTGAAGCATGCGCTTCTCGTTGTTGACGATGATCTCCGGAGCACCCAGGTCCAGCAGGCGCTTCAGACGGTTGTTGCGGTTGATCACGCGGCGGTACAGGTCGTTCAGGTCGGAGGTCGCGAAGCGGCCACCGTCCAGCTGCACCATCGGACGCAGGTCCGGCGGAATGACCGGCACGCAGTCGAGGACCATGCCCTTGGGGCTGTTGGAGGTCTGCAGGAAGGCAGACACGACCTTCAGCCGCTTCAGCGCACGGGTCTTCTTCTGGCCCTTGCCGGTGCGGATGATCTCGCGGAGCTTCTCCGCCTCCTCCTCCAGGTCGAAGGACTCCAGGCGCTTCTGCAGCGCCGCGGCACCCATCGAGCCGTCGAAGTACGTGCCGAAGCGGTCACGCAGCTCGCGGTAGAGGAGCTCGTCGCCCTCCAGGTCCTGGACCTTGAGGTTCTTGAAGCGGGTCCAGACCTCGTCGAGGCGGTCGATCTCGCGCTGCGAACGGTCGCGCAGCTGCTTCATCTCGCGCTCGGCACCCTCGCGCACCTTGCGGCGCACATCGGCCTTGGCGCCCTCGGCCTCCAGCTCGGCCAGGTCGGCCTCGAGCTTCTTGGCGCGGGCCTCCAGGTCGGCGTCGCGGCGGTTCTCGATCTGCTGACGCTCCACGGAGACGTGCGCCTCCAGGGAGGGCAGGTCGCGCGTGCGGCGCTCCTCGTCGACGTACGTGATCATGTACGCCGCGAAGTAGATGACCTTCTCCAGGTCCTTCGGGGCCAGGTCGAGCAGGTAGCCCAGGCGCGACGGGACGCCCTTGAAGTACCAGATGTGCGTGACGGGCGCGGCCAGCTCGATGTGGCCCATCCGCTCACGGCGCACCTTGGCGCGGGTGACCTCGACGCCGCAGCGCTCGCAGATGATGCCCTTGAAGCGGACGCGCTTGTACTTGCCGCAGTAGCACTCCCAGTCCCGGGTCGGACCGAAGATCTTCTCGCAGAAGAGTCCGTCCTTTTCGGGCTTGAGGGTGCGGTAGTTGATGGTCTCGGGCTTCTTGACCTCGCCGTGGCTCCACTGACGGATGTCGTCCGCGGTGGCCAGGCCGATCCGGAGCTCGTCGAAGAAGTTGACGTCGAGCACTATGCGTCAATCCCTCTCAGGGTCGTAAGTCTGTGGTCTGAAACGGGGGCCTGGGGGTCGGCGGGGCCCTGTGGGTAAGGGCCCCGCCGGACTCCCGTCAGACCTCTTCGACGCTGCTCGGCTCGCGCCGGGACAGGTCGATGCCGAGCTCCTCCGCAGCGCGGAAGACGTCCTCGTCGGTGTCACGCATCTCGATGGACATACCGTCGCTGGACAGCACCTCCACGTTCAGGCAGAGCGACTGCATCTCCTTGATGAGCACCTTGAAGGACTCGGGGATGCCGGGCTCGGGGATGTTCTCGCCCTTGACGATGGCCTCGTAGACCTTCACGCGGCCCGTGACGTCGTCGGACTTGATGGTCAGCAGCTCCTGGAGGGCGTAGGCGGCGCCGTACGCCTCCAGCGCCCACACCTCCATCTCACCGAAGCGCTGGCCACCGAACTGCGCCTTACCACCCAGCGGCTGCTGGGTGATCATCGAGTACGGACCGGTCGAGCGGGCGTGCAGCTTGTCGTCGACCAGGTGGTGCAGCTTCAGGATGTACATGTAGCCGACCGAGATCGGGTCCGGGAACGGCTCACCGCTACGGCCGTCGAACAGCCGCGCCTTACCGGTCGGGAGCACCATGCGCTCGCCGTCGCGGTTCGGGATGGTGTGCTGCAGCAGACCCGCGAGCTCGTCCTCGCGCGCACCGTCGAAGACCGGTGTCGCGACGTTGGTGCCGGGAGCGACGGAGTCGGCGCCGATCGCCTGGAGGCGCTGCGCCCACTCGTCCGCCAGCCCGGAGACGTCCCAGCCGCGGCTGGCGAGCCAGCCGAGGTGGATCTCCAGGACCTGTCCCGGGTTCATTCGGGACGGGACACCCAGCGGGTTGAGGATGATGTCGACCGGGGTGCCGTCCTCCAGGAACGGCATGTCCTCGATCGGCAGGATCTTGGAGATGACACCCTTGTTGCCGTGACGGCCGGCGAGCTTGTCACCGTCGGTGATCTTGCGCTTCTGCGCCACGTACACGCGCACAAGCTGGTTCACACCGGGGGGAAGCTCGTCGCCCTCCTCGCGGTCGAAGACGCGGACGCCGATGATCTTGCCGATCTCGCCGTGCGGCACCTTCAGCGAGGTGTCACGGACCTCACGGGCCTTCTCACCGAAGATCGCGCGCAGCAGGCGCTCCTCGGGGGTCAGCTCGGTCTCACCCTTCGGGGTCACCTTGCCGACGAGGATGTCACCGGCGACGACCTCGGCACCGATGCGGATGATGCCGCGCTCGTCGAGGTCGGCGAGGACCTCCTCGGAGACGTTCGGGATGTCCCGGGTGATCTCCTCGGGGCCGAGCTTGGTGTCACGGGCGTCGACCTCGTGCTCCTCGATGTGGATCGAGGAGAGGACGTCGTCCTGCACGAGGCGCTGCGACAGGATGATCGCGTCCTCGTAGTTGTGACCCTCCCACGGCATGAACGCCACGAGCAGGTTCTTGCCCAGCGCCATCTCGCCGTGCTGGGTGGCCGGACCGTCGGCGAGGACCTGGCCCTCGATGATCCGGTCGCCCTCGTTGACGATGACCTTCTGGTTGACCGAGGTGCCCTGGTTGGAGCGGGCGAACTTGGCCAGGCGGTACGTGATGTACGTGCCGTCGTCGTTGGCCGTGGTGATGTAGTCCGCGGAGACCTCCTGGACCACACCCGCCTTCTCGGCCTTGACCACGTCGCCGGCGTCGACGGCGGAGCGGTACTCCATGCCGGTGCCGACGAGCGGGGCCTCCGACTTAATCAGCGGAACGGCCTGACGCATCATGTTCGCGCCCATGAGGGCACGGTTGGCGTCGTCGTGCTCGAGGAACGGGATCATGGCGGTCGCGACCGACACCATCTGGCGCGGCGAGACGTCCATGTAGTCCACGTCGTCACCGGCGACGTAGTCGACCTCGCCGCCACGACGGCGGACCAGGACGCGGTTCTCGGCGAACCGCAGGTCGTCCGTGAGGGTGGCGTTGGCCTGCGCGATGACGAAGCGGTCCTCTTCGTCGGCGGTCAGGTAGTCCACCTCGTCGGTGACCTGGCCGTCGACGACCTTGCGGTACGGGGTCTCGACGAAACCGAACGCGTTGACCCGGCCGTAGGAGGCGAGCGAGCCGATCAGACCGATGTTCGGGCCTTCGGGGGTCTCGATCGGGCACATGCGGCCGTAGTGCGAGGGGTGCACGTCACGGACCTCGAAGCCGGCCCGCTCACGGGACAGACCACCCGGGCCGAGCGCGGACAGACGACGCTTGTGCGTCAGCCCGGACAGCGGGTTGTTCTGGTCCATGAACTGGGACAGCTGGCTGGTGCCGAAGAACTCCTTGATGGAGGCGACGACCGGCCGGATGTTGATCAGGGTCTGCGGCGTGATCGCCTCGACGTCCTGCGTGGTCATGCGCTCGCGCACGACGCGCTCCATACGAGCCAGACCGGTGCGGACCTGGTTCTGGATGAGCTCGCCGACGCTGCGCAGACGACGGTTGCCGAAGTGGTCGATGTCGTCCGTCTCGACAACGATCGTCTGACCGTTGTCGGCGGCCGTCTCGGTCTCGCCGGCGTGCAGCTTCACCAGGTACTTGATCGTCGAGATGACGTCCTCGACGGTCAGGACACCCGCGTCGAGCGGAGCGTCCGCACCCAGCTTCTTGTTGACCTTGTAGCGGCCGACCTTGGCGAGGTCGTAACGCTTCGGGTTGAAGTACAGGTTCTCCAGAAGCGTCTGCGCGGCCTCACGCGTGGGGGGCTCGCCCGGACGCAGCTTGCGGTAGATGTCGAGCAGCGCGTCGTCCTGGCCCTGAGTGTGGTCCTTCTCCAGGGTGGCGCGCATGGACTCGTACTCGCCGAACTCCTCGAGGATCTGCTCGGTCGTCCAGCCGAGCGCCTTCAGGAGGACGGTCACGGACTGCTTGCGCTTGCGGTCGATACGGACACCGACCATGTCGCGCTTGTCGATCTCCATCTCCAGCCAGGCACCCCGGGACGGGATGATCTTGGCGGAGAAGATGTCCTTGTCGGACGTCTTGTCGATGGAGGAGTCGAAGTAGACACCGGGCGAACGGACCAGCTGCGACACCACGACACGCTCGGTGCCGTTGATCACGAACGTGCCCTTGTTCGTCATGAGCGGGAAGTCGCCCATGAAGACCGTCTGGGACTTGATCTCACCGGTCTCGTTGTTGGTGAACTCGGCCGTGACGAAGAGCGGCGCGGCGTACGTGAAGTCGCGCTCCTTGCACTCGTCGATCGAGTTCTTCGGCGGCTCGAAGCGGTGGTCCCGGAACGTCAGCGACATCGACCCGGAGAAGTCCTCGATCGGGGAGATCTCCTCGAAGATCTCCTCCAGACCGGACTTGGTGGGGACGTCCTGACCGTTCTCCAGAGCCTCCTCGACCCGAGTCTGCCAGGCGGTGTTGCCGAGGAGCCAGTCAAAGCTCTCGGTCTGCAGCGCGAGCAGGTTCGGAACCTCAAGAGGCTCCTTGATCTTTGCAAAGGAAATGCGCAGCGGGGCGGTGCTGGCGCCGTTGTTCATATTCGCGGTCGAGGCATTGCGCGAGGCGGCCAAGAGGGGGTCCTTCCGAGGGCTCGGACTCACTACGCGCGTGCCGGCCCCTCTCCTTCGCACGGAGACGAAGATCCCAGGTCAGGGACTACTTGGTCATCGATGCTCGGGTGAGGGCAGACCCCTGGTGACGGGCAGGGGCCAGCTAACAGGCAGCGCAAAGGGTCAGTGTAGCCACTTGGCACACTGATGTCCAGTCCCGATTTTCAGAGACCCTCGTTGTCCTCAAACGCCTGCGTCCTGCCTGCCCTCAACGCACGTTGATACTGCCCTCTTCGTCGTCGATCCATGCCTCGGATTCGGATCCTTGTGACGACGCGTCCTGAGAATTGCGCGCTGCGTGCGGTTCGTCAAGGCCCCCCAGCCCGAACCCGAGGCGCCGGGGACACGACGAAGATCACCTTACCCCTCGCCGTCACGGCCGCAAGGTAACCGTGGCCGACCTCCCAGGAACGCCGAAGAGCGACCACCCGGATGGATGATCGCCCTTCGGTGCGTTCGCGTTACAGCCCTAGGAGGCCGTATTCAGCGCGCGGAGAGAGTCGCGGAGACTCCAGGGAGGTCTTACTTGACCTCGACCGAGGCACCGGCGCCCTTGAGGGACTCGGCGGCCTTCTCGGCGGCGTCCTTGGCGACCTTCTCGAGGACGGGCTTCGGGGCACCGTCAACGAGGTCCTTGGCCTCCTTCAGACCCAGCGAGGTCAGCTCACGCACGACCTTGATGACCTGGATCTTCTTGTCGCCGGCGCCGGTGAGGATGACGTCGAACTCGTCCTTCTCCTCGACGGCCTCGGCGCCCGCACCGGCACCAGCGGCGCCGGCCACGACGACCGGGGCGGCAGCGGCAGCGGTGACGTCGAACTTGTCCTCGAAGGCCTTCACGAACTCGGAGAGCTCGATGAGGGTCATCTCCTCGAACTGGGCAAGCAGCTCGTCCTGGGTGAGCTTCGCCATGATGGCGGTCCTTCCACTAAATCGGCGGGTGCCGGGTGTACTGGGTAAGGCGGGCGTACGTCGGGCCCGCATCGACCCTCACCTCACGCGGTGAGGATCAGAAAGCGAGCCGAATTACTCGGCACCGCCCTGCTCGTCCTGCTTGGCACGAAGCGCGTCCACGGTGCGGACGAGCTTCGACGGGAGCGCCTGGAAGACAGAGGCAGCCTGGGACTGCTTGCCCTTGAACGCACCGGCCAGCTTGGAGAGCAGAACCTCGCGGGACTCGAGGTCCGCAAGCTTCTTGATCTCATCGGCGGACAGCGCCTTGCCGTCAAGGACACCGCCCTTGATGATGAGATTCGGGTTGTCCTTGGCGAAGTCGCGCAGACCCTTCGCCGACTCCACCGGGTCACCGGTGACGAAGGCGACGGCCGTCGGACCAGCGAAGAGCTGGTCGTCCAGCGTGATCCCGGCCTCGTTGGCCGCAATCTTGGTCAGCGTGTTCTTCACCACGGCGTACTGGGCGTTCTCACCGAGCGACCGGCGCAGCGTCTTGAGCTGCGCCACGGTGAGACCGCGGTACTCAGTCAGCACGGCGGCGTTGGAGCTGCGGAACTTGTCCGTCAGCTCGGCAACCGCGGCAGCCTTGTCGGGCCTCGCCATAGAGCCTCGGCCTCCTTCCGGGTGATTCGGACCGCGCGGACCCGAAGGAGGTCTGGGTAAAACAAACGCCCCGGCGCAGGTGCACGGGGCGGACTCGACCGGCCGCACACGCGAGGGCGCGTGTTGCTCCGGGAGTTCTTCCACTGTCACCTGCGCGGGTCGCCCACTTTTCAGCGGATCCTTCGGCCACCGCACCTTCTTGCGAACGTGCGGCAACGACCAGCGGTCTTTGGCTTCTGTAGGAGAGTACGGGACCCGGACGCGGTCAAGCAAATCGGCCCGTACGGGACTCAGCCGCGGCCCTTCCTCGCGGGCCTGCTCAGGTCGACCGTGTCCCCGGCGGGCGGTGCCTGGACGGACACCGGCTTGCCGAAGTCGCGCAGGACGACGGTCAGATCGAGCTCGCCGTGCCGCCCGAAGCCCCGGGTGCGGTGCTGCTTGACGCGGCCGTCGGAGCCGACCCACACGTCGATGGTGAGCTCGTCGACGCCCATGCCCTGGTACATCTTGAGGGTCGTCTGGCCGCGCCCCGGGGCGTCGCCCCGGTCCTTGAGCCAGGCGCTCACGGCGTCGAGGGTGGCCGTGCCCGCGTAGTGCGTGGTGGCGGTCCCGGCGACCTTCTCGCCGCCGACCCGTCGTACGTCGTCGGCGGCGGCCAGGAAGGCGGCCTCGCGGGCCGGGTTGCGTCCGGTCTGGTCGCGTATCGCGCTGGTGTCCATCTTCAGGCCGGAGCCGGAGAGGAACCTGGCTCTCGGGCCGAAGCCGGCCCAGTGCCTGCCGTGCACCTGCTGCTTGCCCATGCGCTGGTAGAGCACTCGGTCGACCAGGCGCATCTCGAACTCGCCGCGGTCGGCGCCGCTCAGACCGGACTGCTTGACCGCGGCGACCCGTGGCGCGGTGCCGACGACCCCGTCGGCGCGGACCCGCCCGTCCTCCGGCAGCCTCCCGGTCGTCCGGTAGCGCAGGGACGGGGCGTCCTCGGTCTTCGCCACGGCCCGCAGGACGGCCCGCGCGGCCGACGAGTCCGAGGACCGCTCCACACCTGTGTCCGCGCAGCCGGCGGCGCCGGCGGCGAGGAGCAGGACGGCGAGTGGAGCACGCATGGCATGCCCCATTGGAATCCCCCCAGGAAACGCTCGGCCGGTGCGTGGTCGGCGCACGGCAAGATCGGGAGCGTACCCCAGGGGGTTTCGCGCGTGCCGCTGAATTCCCGGGGCGCTGGTGGTGAAGTCCGTTGCCGGTGCCGGGAGTTCAGGAGTCGGCGCCGGGGATTCAGGAACCGGTGCCGGAGCCCACGGATCCCGCGCCGGAGCCCACGGTTCCCGTGCTCTTCATGAGGTCGGTGAAGTCCCTGGTGTCGCTCGCCGGGGGCTTCTCGGCCGAGACCTTCGTGCCGTAGTCGCTGTAGTACGCGGTCTGGGTCATCTTGCCGGCCGCCATGTCGGCCTTCACGATCGCCTTGACCAGCAGGTTCTGGTCGTTGACCCAGATGTCCACGGTCTCCGTGGTGACCCCGGCCTGGGTGAGCTGCTTCTTCAGGTCGTCCATCTGCTTGGCGCTGAGGTTGCTGCTCTTGCCGGCCAGGTCGGCGACATTGGCGGTGCCCGCGTAGTGCGTGGCGTTCTCGCCGGAGACCTTCTCCTCGCCGACCTTCTTCACGTCACCGGAGGCCAGCAGCAGCTTCACCGACTGGTTCGGCGTGGTGTTCTGCATCTGGTCCTTCATGAACGCGCCGGAGCCGCCGCCGAGCTTGGCCAGGGCGTCGTAGTCGTACCGGATCCAGTGCTTGCCGCCGGCCTGCTGGGCGAACTTGTCGCTCATCTTGGCGTAGTAAGCGTCCGGCAGGTAGCGGGCCTCCATCGAGGACGAGCCGAGCTTGCGCATCGACTCGGCCATCGTGCCGCCCGTGTAGGTGATGGTCAGGTTGCCGGTGAGGCCGTCGCCCCAGCTGAGGGCGCCGTCGGCCGACATGCCCATCACGGAGCCGATGGTGGTCGTGGAGCGCACCTTGGCCGACTCGGCCTTGTCGGTGGACTTCTCGGCGTTGCGCAGGGCCGCGACGGGGCTCATGTTCACCGTCCGGCCCGAGTCCTTGCCGCTCTTGTCCGAACCGCCGGAGGAACCGGAGGTGCCGCAGGCGGCCACTCCCGTCAGAGCGGTCACCACCGCGATCGAGAGGGTCACCCGGCGCACGGTCGTGCTCGTCATTCGTCCCACCCCTGTGTCTATGTCGCGGCCCCCGCACGCGGGCGCGGGCCCCTGGTGTCCGTACGAGAAGAGTCCGGACACAGAAAAGGACGGGTCCGGTACCTCGAAAGGTTCCGGGACCCGCCCTTGTTCTGACGCGTACCTGACGCGGCTACCAGGGTGAGCTCAGGCTCAGACGGCGGCCGGGTCCTCCTCGACGAGGAGGTTGCGGGTGCGGTTCGGGTCGACCGGGATGCCGGGGCCCATCGTGGTGGTGATGGCGGCCTTCTTGATGTAGCGACCCTTGGCGGCGGACGGCTTCAGACGGAGGATCTCCTCCAGCGCGGCGCCGTAGTTCTCCACCAGCTTGGCGTCGTCGAAGGACGCCTTGCCGATGATGAAGTGCAGGTTCGAGTGCTTGTCGACGCGGAACTCGATCTTGCCGCCCTTGATCTCGGTGACGGCCTTGGCCACGTCGGGGGTGACGGTGCCGGTCTTCGGGTTCGGCATCAGACCACGGGGGCCGAGGACGCGGCCGAGGCGGCCGACCTTGCCCATGAGGTCCGGGGTGGCGACGACGGCGTCGAAGTCCAGACGGCCCTTCGACACCTCGTCGATCAGTTCGTCGGAGCCGACGATGTCGGCGCCCGCGGCCTCTGCGGCCGCAGCACGGTCACCGGTCGCGAAGACCAGGACCCGGGCGGTCTTGCCGGTGCCGTGCGGCAGGTTCACGGTGCCACGGACCATCTGGTCGGCCTTACGCGGGTCGACACCCAGACGGAAGGCGACCTCGACGGTGCCGTCGAACTTGGTCGTGGAGGTCTCCTTGGCGAGACGGACGGCCTCGAGCGGGGCGTACAGCTTCTCCCGGTCGACCTTGGCGTCCGCAGCGCGGAGAGCCTTGCTGCGCTTGCTCACAACTTGCTCCTGTGGGTTCTGAAGGAGTCGTGGTGTACGGGCCGAGCAGGCCCTACCACGGGGGTTCTACGAAGGTGGGGTTCAGCCCTCGACCGTGATGCCCATGGAGCGGGCGGTGCCGGCGATGATCTTCGACGCGGCGTCCAGGTCGTTGGCGTTCAGGTCGGGAAGCTTGGTCTGGGCGATCTCGCGGACCTGCGCCTCGGTGATCTTGGCGACCTTGGTCTTGTGCGGCTCGCCGGAGCCCTTCTCGACACCAGCGGCCTTGAGGATCATCTTCGCGGCCGGCGGGGTCTTGGTGATGAAGGTGAAGGAACGGTCCTCGTAGACCGTGATCTCCACCGGGATGACCCAACCGCGCTGCGACTCGGTCGCCGCGTTGTAGGCCTTGCAGAACTCCATGATGTTGACGCCGTGCTGGCCGAGCGCGGGGCCGACCGGCGGGGCCGGGTTCGCCGCACCGGCGTTGATCTGGAGCTTGATGAGCCCCGTGACCTTCTTCTTCTTGGGAGGCATAGCTCTCCGGGTCCTTTCGATTCGGGTCCTGCCGGCTTCCGGGAACCACCCGGACGCAGGCATACCGCACAACGATAACGGGTATGGATGCGCGGCCAAAAACCGCGCAGGTCAGACCGGCTGCGACAGCCTGCCTGACCTGCGCGGAAGCATTCGTCCAGAAGGAACTAGTTCTTCTGGATCTGGTCGAAGGAGAGCTCGACCGGCGTCTCGCGGCCGAAGATCTCCACCAGGCCCTTGACCTTCTTCGAGTCGGGGTTGATCTCGTTGATGGTCGCCTGCAGCGTGGCGAACGGGCCGTCGGTGACGGTGACCGAGTCGCCGACCTCGAAGTCCAGCACCTGGACCTCGACCTTGCGCTGCGGGGCGGGCTTGCCCTCGGCCTCGGCGGCCTCGCGCGCGGCCTTCTCCTCCGCCTCCGGGGCGAGCATCTTGACGATCTCGTCCAGGGTCAGCGGGTAGGGGTCGTAGGCGTTGCCGACGAAGCCGGTGACGCCCGGCGTGTTGCGCACGACACCCCAGGACTCGTTCGTCAGGTCCATGCGGACCAGGACGTAGCCCGGGAGCTTGTTCTGCTTGATGGTCTTGCGGTCGCCGTTCTTGATCTGGACGACCTCTTCCTGCGGCACCTCGGCCTGGAAGATGTAGTCCTCGACGTTCAGCGAGACGGCGCGCTGCTCCAGGTTGGTCTTCACGCGGTTCTCGTAACCGGCGTACGTGTGGATCACGTACCACTCGCCGGGCAGGATCCGCAGTTCCTCGCGCAGGGCCTGGATGGGGTCCACGGGCTCGGCGGGCTCTTCCTCGGCCGCCTCGTCGACCAGGGCCTCGGGCTCGCCGGCCTCGTCGTCCTCGGCAACCTCGTCGGCCTCATCCTCGACGTGCAGCGCGGCCTCCTCGGCCGCCTCCCCCGCCTCGGCCTCGGCAGCCTCGAACTCGTCCTGCTCGTCCGCGCCCTCGACGATGTCGAGCTCGTCATCCGCCGACTCGGCGGCTTCCCCGCGAGGCTCAATGGCGTCGTTCAGGTTCGGGTCAGACACGATGGCTGCTTCTTCCTGGATACATAGAGGTGGAACATGCGAAAAGGGGCGCCGGTACCACGGCGCCCTTCGCTCCTGGCTCAGCCGAAGACGTACTTGGCGGCGTGGTTGAGCCCATAGTCAATCACGGTCACCAGCGCGATCATGATGGCGACGAAGAAGATCACCACCGTGGTGTACGACGTCAGCTGGTTGCGCGTCGGCCAGACGACCTTACGGAGTTCCGCGATGATCTGGCGGTAGAAGATCCCGAGGCGCTTCAGCGGGCCCTTCTTGGCGCGCTTGCCACCCTTGCGGGCCTTCTTGGTCTCCGATACCTCATCCTGAGCATCAGGCGTGTCGATGGAGCCCACGGCGTCCGTCATGCTTCCTCACCTGATCCCGGGTCATGGCCGTGCCGCGCCCGGTTCTGAGCCGCACGGCGGTGCAATGCTGTACGTACATGCGCACACATCCTGGCGGTGTGTGTAGCAGGGCCGGAGGGACTTGAACCCCCAACCGCCGGTTTTGGAGACCGGTGCTCTACCAATTGAGCTACGACCCTTTGGCTGTTTCCCCCAACTTACCGCATCCGACCGGGTGCTCGGTGTGCACCGGCTGTACCGCGGCTGCTGAAGGCCAACGAGGTGAGAGTGTACGTGGTTGCGGGCCAGTCGTCGAACAGAAAGTGCCGGTACCGGTACCCGGAACGGAAGATCGTCCTGGCCGGAGGGCGTATCCGGACGCCTGTTCAGGAGTCGGTCCGATGCTGTTCAGTCTGTGAAACCCGCGTGCCGGGGGCATTTCCGGTCTGGAACGATGGGCCCCATGAGCCCTGCTACCCCTCCCACCGAGCGCCGGGTCTCCGCCCGAATCGGCGCGATCTCCGAGTCCGCCACCCTCGCCGTGGACGCCAAGGCCAAGGCCCTCAAGGCCGCCGGGCGTCCGGTGATCGGCTTCGGCGCGGGTGAGCCCGACTTCCCGACCCCCGACTACATCGTCGAGGCCGCGGTCGAGGCCTGCAAGAACCCGAAGTACCACCGCTACACCCCGGCCGGCGGTCTGCCCGAGCTGAAGAACGCCATCGCCGCGAAGACGCTGCGCGACTCCGGCTACGAGGTCGACCCGGCCCAGATCCTCGTCACCAACGGCGGCAAGCAGGCCATCTACGAGGCCTTCGCCGCGATCCTGGACCCGGGCGACGAGGTCATCGTCCCGGCGCCGTACTGGACGACGTACCCGGAGTCGATCCGCCTGGCCGGCGGCGTCCCGGTCGAGGTCGTCGCCGACGAGACCACCGGCTACCGGGTCAGCGTGGAGCAGCTCGAGGCGGCCCGCACGGAGAAGACGAAGGTCGTCCTCTTCGTCTCCCCCTCGAACCCGACCGGCGCGGTCTACAGCGCCGAGCAGACCGAGGCGATCGGCCGCTGGGCCGTCGAGCACGGCCTGTGGGTCATGACGGACGAGATCTACGAGCATCTGGTCTACGGCGACGCGACGTTCACCTCGCTGCCGGCGGTCCTGCCCGAGCTGCGCGACAAGTGCATCGTGGTCAACGGTGTGGCGAAGACGTACGCCATGACGGGCTGGCGCGTGGGCTGGATCATCGGCCCGAAGGACGTGATCAAGGCCGCGACGAACCTCCAGTCGCACGCCACCTCGAACGTCGCCAACGTCTCGCAGGTCGCCGCCCTGGCCGCCGTCTCCGGCGACCTGGAGGCCGTGGCCAAGATGCGCGAGGCCTTCGACCGCCGCCGCCGGACGATCGTGCGGATGCTCAACGAGATCGACGGCGTGCTCTGCCCGGAGCCCGAGGGCGCCTTCTACGCCTACCCGTCGGTGAAGGCCCTGATCGGCAAGGAGATCCGCGGCAAGCGCCCGCGGAACTCGGTCGAGCTGGCCGCGCTGATCCTGGACGAGGCCGAGGTCGCGGTCGTCCCGGGCGAGGCCTTCGGCACCCCCGGCTATCTGCGGCTCTCGTACGCGCTCGGTGACGAGGATCTCGTCGAGGGCGTGAGCCGGATCCAGAAGCTGCTCGCGGAGGCGCGCGACTGACGCCACCGGCGTCCTCGCGCCGCACGCGCGCGTGGCGGGCCGTTTCCCTCCGGGGAGGCGGCCCGCTTCTTCGTGTGGGCGTGCGAGCAAGACCACGTTCGAGGAAAGAGCTACCGGGACGACGGGAACGTACGGCAGGATCCTGGAATGGAGCGTGTACGTGATGTCTCTGAGCTGCCGAAAGCCCATCTGCACCTGCACTTCACCGGGTCGATGCGACCCGCCACCCTGCTCGAACTGGCCGACAAGTACGGCGTGCGCCTGCCCGACGCCCTGACGGAGGCGCTGACCAGCGGGGAGCCGCCGAGACTGCGGGCGACGGACGAGCGGGGCTGGTTCCGCTTCCAGCGGCTGTACGACGCGGCGCGCTCCTGCCTGCGCGAGCCGGACGACATCCGGCGGCTGGTCCGCGAGGCCGCCGAGGAGGACCTGAAGGACGGCTCGGGCTGGCTGGAGATCCAGGTCGACCCGACGTCGTACGCGCCCCGCCTGGGCGGCCTGATCCCGGCGCTGGAGATCATCCTGGACGCGGTGGAGACGGCGTCCCGGGACACCGGCCTGGGGATGCGCGTCCTGGTGGCCGCCAACCGCATGAAGCACCCCCTGGACGCGCGCACGCTGGCCCGGCTCGCGGTGCGCTACGCGGACCGGGGCGTGGTCGGCTTCGGGCTCTCGAACGACGAGCGGCGGGGCATGGCGCGGGACTTCGACCGGGCGTTCTCGATCGCCCGCGACGGCGGCCTGCTCGCGGCACCGCACGGCGGCGAGCTGACCGGCCCGGCGTCGGTGCGGGACTGTCTGGACGACCTGGACGCCTCGCGGATCGGACACGGCGTGCGCGCCGCGGAGGACCCGCGGCTGCTGAAGCGGCTGGCGGACCGGGGCGTGACCTGCGAGGTGTGCCCCTCCTCGAACGTGGCGCTGGGCGTCTACGAGAAGCCGGAGGACATCCCGCTGCGGACCTTCTTCGAGGCCGGAGTCCCCATGGCCCTGGGCGCCGACGACCCGCTGCTGTTCGGCTCCCGCCTGGCCGCCCAGTACGAGCTGGCGCGCCGGCACCACGGCTTCACGGACGCGGAACTGGCGGAACTGGCCCGGCAGTCGGTGAGGGGTTCGGCGGCACCGGCGGACGTCAAGGCGAAGCTGCTGGAGGGCGTGGACGACTGGGTCGGGCGCCCGGTCTCCTGAAGTGGGCGTAGGGCGGGTAGGGCTTGAAGCAGATCAGGACCTCGACGGGGTGCCCGCCGCCGGGCGGCTGGACCAGGCTCGGCAGACCCGCCATCAGCGCCGACTGCCCTTGGGCGGCCCTCTTGTGACGCGGCCCCCAGCCCGCCGCGTGGGCGAAGGACATGGCCGCCTCGGCGAAGAGGTCCCGGCCGCCGAACAGGAAGAACGTGCGGGCGTGTGTGGCGTGTCGCAGCTCGTCCCGGGAGTCCGCGTGTTGCCGGCGCCGGGCGGCGGCGTCCCGCGCCGTGCGCGCCTCGTCGGTGCGGACGGTGAGCGGGGCGCCGGTGGTGAGCGCGCGGCGCAGCTGGGGCCAGGCGCTGGGGCGCAGTCCGTACGTGTGGTGGACCAGGACGAGGTCGACCGGTTCCCCGACGCCCTCGTCGGGCAACACCCCGTCCCGCAGCGGCACATGGACGATCGTGTGGCGTGAGCAGGCGGCGAACGAGAACAGGCCCGCGAGGCGGCTGAGCCCGTCGTGGTCGCCGAGCAGCAGGCCGACGGGGTCGGGGGCGCGCAGCGAGGTGTGGCACAGGGGCTGCCGGGGCTGGACGACCCGGTGCTCGTACGGGCCCGTCCTGGGCCGGAACTCGCTCAGTCTCAGCCGCACGGGCGCGTGGCGGAAGGGCGGCCGGGGTGGTCGGGGTGGTCGGGGTTGTTCACGCACCCCAGGGTGCTGGCCGGGCGGCGGCATCCGCAACGGAGATTCCGCCCAGCAGCGTCCGGGCCAGGCGGCGCGCGAAGTCCTCCACCTCGGGCAGCGCGCCCGTCTCGGTCGCCTCGTAGGCGAACGCGCGCTGGGCGCAGGCACCGAGCAGCAGGGAGGCGGCCGCGAAGGTGTCGGCGTCGGGGCGGACGCGCCCGGCGGTCCGCTCGGCGCGGAGGTAGGCGTCGAGGCCCTCGATCGGCATGTGGGGTCCCGCGCCCATCTGCCGCAGCGCGTCGTCGTGCCGCCGCTTGAGCTGCGTCTCGGCGTACAGGGAGGCGGCGATCGGGAAGCTCTGCTCGTAGAAGAGAGCGGCCTGACGGGCGATCTCGGTGAGGTTCTCCTCCAGGGTGCCCTGTCCCGGCTCGGCGGCGAGGCTGCGCAGCAGGGGAGCCAGTTGCGGCAGGCGCTCGGTGAGCACGCGGACGAACAGCTCCTCCTTGCTGGTGAAGTACTTGTAGAGCGCCGCCTCGGAGCAGTCGGCCGCCCTGGCGATCTCCTTGGTGGTGGCCCGCGCGAGCCCGACGGTCAGCATCAGCTCGTGAGCGGCGTCGAGGATGCGGATGCGGGCCGGTTTCTGCTCCATGACGCCCAAGCGTCCCATGGCCGCTCCATTCATTCTTGACGGGTGGGTGATTACTTACTCACTCTAGGAGAGAGACAGGGTGAGTGAGTACTCACCCACTACATCCGAGACCGGGAGCGGGCCATGGATCGGGAGTACGGCAGGGACGGCAGGGACGGCAGGGACGGCAGGGACGGCAGGGACGGCAAGAACCCTGAGCACGGCACGGGGCTGGAGCACACCCGGGGCCGGGAGAACGGCATGAACCTCACCGTCTTCGGCGCCACCGGCGGAGTCGGCGGGGAGATAGTCCGCCAGGCGCTCTCCGCCGGTCACCGGGTCACGGCCGTGGTGCGCGATCCGGCACGCCTGGAGGTGACCGGCGCGCGCCTGGAGGTGTTCCGCGCCGACCTCACCGACCCGCAGGCGCTCCGCCCCGCCGTCGCGGGGCGGGACGCGGTGCTGTCCGCCCTGGGCTCGCGCAACCGCAAGGCCGACGGGGTGACGGCCCGGATGACCCGTACGATCCTGGCCGCCATGGAGGCGGAGGGGGTGCGGCGGCTGCTGGTGGTCAGCGCCGCGCCCGTCGGCCCCGAGCCGGAGGGCGACGGCCTGCTGGACCGCACCGCACGGCGCATCGTCTCCGCGGCCCTCAAGGACGTCTACGACGACCTGCGGGAGATGGAGGCCGAGCTGGCGCGCAGCAGCACGGACTGGACGGCGGTGCGCCCGCCGCGCCTGCAGAACAAGCCCCTCACCGGCGCGTACCGCACGGTCGTCGGCGGCACTCCCGTCAAGGGCCGCTTCCTGGCACGCACGGACGTGGCCCACGCGATGCTGGCGATGGCGGACGATCCGGGGACGGTCAAGCAGGGGGTGGGGGTGGCTTATTAGGAGCCGCTGGAGGCTCGGGCCGGGTGCGCCGGAGGCACGTCGACTGCCTCGGAACCCGGCCCCCGGTGCCTCAGAGGCTCGCGCCCACCGTCACCGGTTCGTTGACCAGCGTGATCCCGAAGGCCTCGTGGACGCCGGCGACGACCTCGCGGGCCAGCGCGAGGAGGTCCTCGGTGGTGGCCCCGCCCCGGTTGGTGAGGGCGAGGGTGTGCTTGGTGGAGATGCGGGCGGGCCCGGTGCCGTACCCCTTGGTGAAGCCGGACTTGTCGATCAGCCAGGCCGCCGAGGTCTTGGTGTGGCTGTCCCCCGCGGGGTAGGCGGGCGGCTCGACGCCGTCGCCGAGCCGCTCGCGCACGCGCGCGTGGAACGCGGCGAACTGCTCGTGGGTGAGGATCGGGTTGGTGAAGAAGGACCCGGCCGACCAGGTGTCGTGGTCCTCGGCGTCCAGGACCATGCCCTTGCCGGCCCGCAGCCTCAGCACCGTCTCGCGCGCGGCACCGAGCGGCACCCGCTCGCCCGGCTCGACCCCGAGGGCGCGGGCCGCCTCGGCGTACTTGACGGGCGCCGAGAGCCCGGCGGCGTCCTCCAGCTCGAAACGGACGCGCAGCACGACATAGCGCGCGGGGTCGGCCTTGAAGCGGCTGTGGCGGTACGAGAAGGCGCACTCCTCGTTCGTGAGGGTGACCGTCCTGCCCTCGTGCCGGTCGTACGCGATCACCTCGGTGATCGTCGAGGAGACCTCCTGGCCGTACGCGCCGACGTTCTGGATCGGCGTCGCGCCGGCCGAGCCGGGGATCCCGGCGAGGCACTCGACGCCCGCGAGCCCGGCCTCGACGGTGCGGGCGACGGCGTCGGTCCACACCTCGCCGGCCGCCAGCTCCAGGCGCGTGCCGACGAGCTCGAACCCCCGCGTGGCGATGCGCAGGGCCGTGCCGTCGAAGCCCTTGTCGCCGATGACCAGGTTGGAGCCGCCGCCGATCACCAGCAGCGGTGTGCCGCTGTCGTCCGCCTCGCGGACGGCGGCGATCACCTCGGCGTCGGTCTCGGCGGTGACCAGCCGGGTCGCGGGACCGCCCAGCCGGAAGGTGGTCAGCGGGGCGAGGGGGGCGTCGTGGAGTTCCTGCACGCGCCCAAGACTACGAGACGCCACCGACAGCCCGGTCGACCGCGGGCCCGCGCGAGGCCACCGGGCGGGCATGTGTAAGGGGCGCCCCGCAAGGGAGGACGCCCCTTACTCGGTACGAGCGGGTCAGGCCAGGCGCACGACCGCCCGGGACATCCCGAGCACCTTCTTGCCGTCGCTCATGGCCGTGAGGTCCACGCGCACGGTGTTGTCGTCGAGCTTGGCCGCGACCTTGCCGCTGACCTCGATCAGGGCGCCCCGGTCGTCGTTCGGGACGACGACGGGCTTGGTGAAGCGGACGCCGTACTCGACGACCGCGCCCGGATCGCCGGTCCAGTCGGTGACCACGCGGATCGCCTCGGCCATGGTGAACATGCCGTGCGCGATGACGTCCGGCAGGCCCACCTCCTTGGCGAACTTCTCGTTCCAGTGGATGGGGTTGAAGTCCCCGGAGGCTCCCGCGTACCTCACCAGGGTGGCGCGGGTCACGGGGAAACTCTGGGCCGGCAGTTCGGTGCCGACCTCGACGTCGTCGTACGCGATCTTCGTCGTCATCGGTCTCAGCCCTCCCCGCCCTCGGCGTCCGCCGCGCGCGCCACCAGCTTGGTCCAGGCGGTCACGACGTGCTCGCCCGCCTCGTCGCGCACCTCGCCCCGGACGTCCAGGACGTCGTTGCCCGCGAGCGACTTGATCGACTCGATGGTCGAGACGACCGAGAGCCGGTCTCCGGCGCGCACCGGGCGGGTGTAGACGAACCGCTGGTCGCCGTGGACCACGCGGCTGTAGTCGAGCCCGAGCTGCGGGTCCTCGACGACCTGGCCGGCGGCCCTGAAGGTGATCGAGAACACGAACGTCGGCGGCGCGATCACATCCGGATGGCCGAGCGCCTTGGCCGCCTCCGCGTCGGTGTACGCGGGGTTGGCGTCCCCCACCGCTTCCGCGAATTCACGGATCTTCTCCCGGCCCACCTCATAGGGCTCGGTGGGCGGGTAGGTCCGCCCCACGAAGGACTGGTCGAGCGCCATGGCTCGGCACCTCCTGGTCTGAGCAGTGTGTGAAACGACATGAGGCCGCCCCCCAACTGCGGGGGCGGCCTCATGTACGAGCCTGATTTATCGCGTCTCGCGGTGCGCGGTGTGCGCATTGCAACGCGGGCAGTGCTTCTTCATCTCAAGACGGTCCGGGTTGTTACGCCGGTTCTTCTTGGTGATGTAGTTCCGCTCCTTGCACTCCACGCAGGCCAGCGTGATCTTCGGGCGGACGTCGGTGGCAGCCACGTGAGTGCTCCTTGACGAACGGATGGGTCAATTCAACGCAAGAAAGAGTAGCCGATCGAAGGACCGACCCCGCAATCGGCTACTGTCAGTAGCGGTGACCGGACTTGAACCGGTGACACAGCGATTATGAGCCGCTTGCTCTACCGACTGAGCTACACCGCTTTGATGTGATCGAGTCCCGCCTCGCGACGGGAACCTCACACACCAGAGCCCCAATACGGAATCGAACCGTAGACCTTCTCCTTACCATGGAGACGCTCTGCCGACTGAGCTATTGGGGCGAGCGATGAAGACATTACACGGTCCGCAGCCGTTCACCCAAATCCGTTTCCAGCGGCCCTCCGGGGCCTCTTCAGCAGGCTTCCCGGCAGCCTCGTACGCACCTCCCGCAGGCGGTTCGCCCCACCTGCGCGCGAGCCTCGACCGCGCGGCGGACCACGCCGGTACGACTATTGCGCTCCTCCCAGCTCCGCGCGCCTCCCCACCCTAGGCTCGACTCACTCTCCGTGATCTTGGGTCCCCCGAGCACGATCCCCGAACCGGTGGCCCCCGTGGCCGTGGACCCCGAGCCGGTGGATCCGACCGATGGACCCCCGAGCCCCTGGAGCGCGATGCCCGACAGTCAGCCGCAGCCGCCCCCCTCGTCGCCGAACTCGCCGGGCTCGAACTCGCCGGGCTCCTCGGGTCGGTCCGACGCGGCCGCGCTCCTGCTGTGCGGGGCCCGGCTCACCGACGGCCGGACCGTGGACGTACGGCTGGGCGGCGGGCGCATCGAGGCGGTCGGTACGGCGGGCAGCCTGGCGCCGGGACCGGCCCGCGGCGCGGGGGCCCGCGTGGACCTCAGCGGCTATCTGCTGCTGCCCGCCCCGTGCGAACCGCACGCCCACGCCGACACCGCGCTGTCCGGCGAGTGCGCCGGACCGGTCTCGTACGAGCCGGAGCACGTCCAGCGCCGGGCCACGGAGGCGGCGCTGCTGCAGCTCGGGCACGGGGCCACGGTGCAGCGGGCACACGTACGCGTGGGCGACGTCCAGGGGTTGGACGCCCTCTCCGCCGTCCTGCAGGCGCGGCGGTCGCTGCGCGGGCTCGCCGAGCTGACGGCGGTGGCGATGCCTCGGGTGCTGACCGGGGTGGCCGGCGCCGAGGGGCTCGCGATGCTGCGGGACGCGGTGAAGATGGGCGCCTCCGTCGTGGGCGGTTGTCCGGATCTGGACCCCGATCCCACGGGCTATGTGGAGACGGTCCTGGAGCTGGCCTCCGAACACGGCTGCCCCGTCGACCTGCACACGGACGCCGCCGACCCGGCCCGCCTGTCCCGGCTCGCGGCGATGGCCGGCGGTCTGCGCCCCGGCGTGACGCTCGGTCCGTGCGCCGGACTGACCCGGCTGCCCGCCGAGGCGGCCTCCCGCGTCGCCGACCAGCTCGCCGCCGCCGGGGTGACGGTGGTGTGCCTGCCGCAGGGCGGCTGCGGCGCCGTCGACCGGCGGGGTACCGCGCCGGTACGACTGCTGCGCGCGGCCGGGGTCCGGGTCGCCGCCGGCAGCGGCGCCCTGCGCGACGTCTCCAACCCCGTGGGTCGCGGCGACCCCCTGGAGGCGGCCTTCCTCCTCGCCTCGCGCCACGGTCTGCGCCCCGAGGACTCCTACGACGCGGTGAGCGCCTCCGCGCGCGCGGCCCTCGCCCTCCCCGAGGTACGCGTGGAGGCCGGCTTCCCCGCCGAACTCCTCGCCGTACGCGGCGACCGCCTCGCCGGCGCCCTGTCCCTGGCCTACAGCCGCATCGTGGTGCACCGGGGGCGCGTGGTGGCCCGTACCAGCGCGGTGCGGGAGTACTGCAACTCGGCGGTGGCGGTGGAACTGGGGCTGCCCCGGCAGGGACGCGGGGAGTTGTCCTGACGGAAACTCATCCGGGCGAAGGACGGAAATTCCCCCGGAACAACCCCCGGGTGACTGCCCTGAAGTCGTGCGGCGGATGCGGCTTCTCGGGCGTACGGTCGGATTCATGCGCATTGTCATCGCTGGTGGTCATGGTCAGATCGCGCTGCGGCTGGAGCGGTTGCTCTCCGCGCGCGGGGACGAGGTCGCGGGGATCATCCGCAGGTCCGAGCAGAGCGACGATCTTCGTGAGGCGGGCGCCGAGCCGGTCGTGCTCGACCTGGAGTCGGCCTCCGTGGACGAGGTCGCGCAGCGGCTGCGGGGCGCGGACGCGGCGGTCTTCGCGGCGGGCGCAGGCCCGGGCAGTGGCGCGGCCCGGAAGAACACGGTGGACAAGGCCGCGGCGGTGCTGTTCGCGGACGCGGCGGTGCGCGCGGGCGTAAGCCGTTTCGTGGTGGTCTCCTCGATGGGCGCGGATCCCGCGCACCGGGGCGACGAGATCTTCGACGTGTACCTGCGCGCCAAGGGCGAGGCCGACGCGTACGTCAGCGGCCTGGACGCCCTGGACTGGACCATCCTGCGCCCCGGTGCCCTGACGAACGACCCCGGCACGGGCCTGGTCCGTCTGGAGGCGCACACCGGGCGCGGCCAGGTCACCCGCGACGACGTGGCTGCGGTCCTGGCGGAACTGGTGGACACCTCGGCGACGGCCGGCCTGACGCTGGAGCTGATCGGCGGCTCGACGCCGGTGTCGGTGGCGGTGAAGTCCGTGGCCGGGAACTGAGGTTGCCCCCGGGCCGTTGGACGTTCAGAAGAGAGGCAGCTGCCCGGGGAACGCCGGCACGGCGTATCCGTCCAACGCCGGCTGGACGGCCCCCAGTTGCGCCTGCCGCCGCGACCCGGCACACGAGACGAGTTCCCCGCCCTCCCGCGCCCCGGGCGGATCGTGCCGCGCGAACCGCCCCGCGACCACGGCGATTTCACGACGACACACCGGACAGGCCCTACGACGGGACGACATGAGGCCAGTGTGCCCCGCGCCGCCGGTGTCCGGCGAGGCACCGCAGGTGCACAGGCGGCAACTGGCAAAAGCAGGCTCGTGCGCGCACTGAAAGCCGGTCAGCGCCACTCCTGACAGCCCCGGAATCCGGGCGGCACGGCGTGAGGCAGGTCACCCTGCGTGAATCCGCCCGAAAGATTGTCCGCGCACACGAAGAGACCCCCTCCAGTCCGCGTTTCCGCAGAGTGGAGGGGGTCTTCCCCAAAGTGGCGGCGCCAGGATTCGAACCTGGGAAGGCTGAGCCGGCAGATTTACAGTCTGCTCCCTTTGGCCGCTCGGGCACACCGCCGGGGTTTGCTGCCCCGTCGCACCGCTTTTCGGCGGTGCTCCCTGGCAACGACGTAAACAATACCCGATGCACAGGGGTGCTTCGCCACTCGATTGATCGGCACTCTCGGGGCGTGGGATGGCTAGGCTGGTGCGGATGCGGACCGGCCCAGTGCCGGGCTCGGCGGCCACCCCCACGCACGCCGACACGCACCCGATACGCACCCCGATACAAGGAGCCACAGGACATGGCCGACTCCAGTTTCGACATCGTCTCGAAGGTCGAGCGGCAGGAGGTCGACAACGCCCTCAACCAGGCCGCCAAGGAGGTCTCCCAGCGTTACGACTTCAAGGGCGTGGACGCCTCGATCGCCTGGTCCGGCGAGAAGATCCTGATGCAGGCGAACTCCGAGGAGCGGGTCAAGGCGATCCTCGACGTCTTCCAGTCCAAGCTGATCAAGCGCGGCATCTCGCTGAAGGCGCTGGACGCGGGCGAGCCGCAGCTCTCCGGCAAGGAATACAAGATCTTCGCGTCCATCGAGGAGGGCATCTCCCAGGAGAACGCCAAGAAGGTGGCGAAGATCATCCGTGACGAGGGCCCCAAGGGTGTAAAGGCCCAGGTCCAGGGCGACGAGCTGCGGGTCAGCTCCAAGAGCCGCGACGACCTGCAGACCGTGATCGCCCTCCTGAAGGGGCAGGACTTCGACTTCGCGCTGCAGTTCGTGAACTACCGGTAGTCCGGGATTCCGGTGGCGCTGTGACTCCGGCGGGCCGCCGGAGCGCGCGCACGAGGAGTGGCGAGGGGGGGGGGCCCCGGGGGGGGCCCCCCGCGGACCCGCGCCGCGCGCGCGGTGACCCCGGCGCGGGGCGCGCGGG
>NZ_JBSHAQ010000030.1:108499-120314 GCF_053611585.1 Streptomyces sp. NPDC054794
CGTTCATTTTGGTAAACTCCGGTCGGGGGGGTTGGGGGGGGGGGCGTCGCCGCGGGGGGCCGGCGGGCGCGCGCGCCCGGGGGGGGGGGGGGGGGGCCCCCGGGGGGGGCCCCACCCCTCTCGCCTGCCCGCCGCGACCGTGACCGCGGTCGCGGGACGCGCGTGCGCTCAGTCGCGCGAGTTGCCGAACAGGATGCGGTAGACGATCAGCAGGACGAGCGAGCCGCCGATCGCGGCGGCCCAGGTGGGTCCGTCGTAGAAGTTCTTGGTGATCGGGTGGTCCAGCCAGCGGGCCGAGATCCAGCCCCCGATGAACGCGCCCGCGACGCCGATGAGCGTCGTACCGATGAAGCCGCCGGGGTCACGGCCCGGCAGCAGGATTTTGGCGATGGCTCCGGCCAACAGTCCCAGGATGATCCAACTGATGATGCCCATGCCGTGAACCTGCCCCCTCGTGCTGTGTCCGCACTGTTCCGGCCCTGTGATTTCCGTCGGAGCCGGCTGTGCTTCGCAGGCCTGTCTGGCGTGCTGTGTTCCGGGGTGTCCCTCGCGCGCCTGTTCGTGCCGTGTCGATGCAGAGGACGCCACCCCCGCACCGGGCGGTTGCAGGGGTCAGTCACCGGGCGGTTGCAGGGGTCAGTAGGGTGCGGCGCATGACGAGCTCCGAATCCAGCCTGCGCCGCACCCTGGGCGTCCGGGACGCCGTGGTCGTCGGCCTGGGCTCGATGGTCGGGGCCGGGGTCTTCTCCGCCCTGGGACCCGCCGCGCGCGCGGCGGGCACGGGCCTGCTGCTCGGGCTCGCCGTCGCGGCCGTGGTGGCCTACTGCAACGCCGCCTCCTCGGCGCGGCTGGCCGCCCTGTACCCGGCCTCGGGCGGGACGTACGTGTACGGGCGGGAGAGGCTCGGGGACTTCTGGGGCTACCTCGCGGGCTGGGCGTTCGTCGTCGGCAAGACGGCCTCCTGCGCGGCGATGGCGCTCACCGTGGGCGCGTACGTCTGGCCGGCGCAGACGCACGCCGTGGCGGTCGCCGCCGTGGTGGCGCTGACCGCGGTGAACTACGGCGGCATCCAGAAGTCCGCCTGGCTGACGCGGGTCATCGTGGCCGTGGTGCTGGCAGTCCTGGCCTGCGTGGTGGTCGTGTGCCTCACCTCCGGTCAGGCCGACGCGGGGCGGCTGCGGATCGGGCTCCCGTCCGGCGTGGGCGGGGTGCTTCAGGCCGCCGGTCTGCTGTTCTTCGCGTTCGCCGGGTACGCCCGGATCGCGACGCTCGGCGAGGAGGTGCGGGATCCGGCGCGCACCATTCCCCGGGCGATCCCGCTGGCTCTGGGTATCGCGCTGGTGGTGTACGCGTGCGTGGCGGTGGCCGCGCTCTCCGTGCTGGGCGCGGACACTCTGGGGCACGCGGAGGCGCCGCTGACGGACGCGGTGCGGGCGGCCGGGGCGCCGGGGCTGGCCCCCGTGGTGCGGGTCGGAGCCGCCGTGGCCGCCCTGGGATCACTGCTGGCGCTGATTCTGGGCGTGTCACGGACGACGCTCGCCATGGCCCGCGACCACCATCTACCCGGGGCGCTGGCGGCCGTGCACCCGCGGTTCCAGGTTCCGCACCGGGCGGAGCTGGCCGTCGGCGCGGTCGTGGCAGTGGTGGCCGCGACGGTGGACGTACGGGGTGCCATCGGGTTCTCCTCCTTCGGTGTGCTGGCCTACTACGCCGTCGCCAACGCCTCGGCGTGGACGCTGAGTCCGGCGCCGCTCAGGCGCGCGGTGCCGGTGGTAGGGCTGGTGGGCTGCGTGACCCTGGCGTTCGCGCTGCCCACGGCCTCGGTGGTGGTGGGTGCGGGCGTGCTGGCGCTGGGGGCGGGGGCCTATGGGGTGCGGCGGTGGGCGGGGCTCCGCTAGCAGCCGCCTTCATCATGCAGGCCTCGGCCGGTGAGCGGGCGAGCCTGTGGACAGCCCCGGCTCTGTGGAAAACGTAAGACGTAAACCCCTGCCATCGGCGGCCGCATGACGGGGAGTCGGGCCGCATCCCGGCCCGACTCCACCGTGTTGGGTCAGCGCGTCGCGAACGGCTGGTCCGTGGGCACGATCTCGCGTCCCAGCGGGAGCAGTGAGACGGGGATCAGCTTGAAGTTGGCGATGCCGAACGGGATTCCGATGATCGTGATGCACAGCAGGATGCCGGTGACGATGTGCGCGAGGGCCAGCCACCAGCCGGCCAGGATCAGCCACAGGACGTTGCCGATGCAGGAGCCGGCTCCGGCGTCGCGGCGCTCGACCGTCGTGTACCCGAAGGGCCACAGGGCGTAGACGCCGATGCGGAACGCGGCGATACCGAACGGGATTCCGATGATCGTGATGCACAGCAGCACACCCGCGAGCAGGTAGCCGAGGAACAGCCAGAATCCGCTCAGGACGAGCCAAATGACGTTCAGGATGGTCTTCACTGGTGGCGACCTGCCATCTTTTCGAGCCGGGCGATGCGCTCCGCCATCGGCGGGTGCGTTGAGAACATCTTGGACAGTCCCTGGCCCGGGCGGAAGGGGTTCGCGATCATCATGTGGCTCGCGGTCTCGATTCGGGGCTCCGGAGGCAGCGGAAGCTGCTTCGTGCCGGCCTCCAGCTTGCGCAAGGCGCCGGCGAGGGCGAGTGGGTCGCCGGTGAGCTGGGCGCCCGAGGCGTCCGCCTCGTACTCCCTGGAGCGGCTGATGGCCAGTTGGATGAGGCTGGCGGCGAGCGGGCCCAGGATCATGACCAGCAACAGGCCGAGCACGCCGGGGCCGTCGTCGTCGTCCGAGCGGCCGATCGGGATGAGCCAGGCGAAGTTGACCAGGAACATGATCACCGAGGCGAGGGCGCCGGCGACCGACGAGATGAGGATGTCGCGGTTGTAGACGTGGCTGAGCTCGTGGCCGATGACGCCGCGCAGCTCGCGCTCGTCCAGGATGCGCAGGATGCCCTCGGTGCAGCACACGGCGGCGTTGCGCGGGTTGCGGCCCGTGGCGAAGGCGTTCGGCGCCTCCGTCGGCGAGATGTACAGGCGGGGCATGGGCTGGCGGGCCTGTGTGGAGAGCTCACGGACCATGCGGTACAGGGCCGGAGCCTCGAACTCGCTGACGGGGCGGGCACGCATCGCGCGCAGCGCCAGCTTGTCGCTGTTCCAGTACGCGTACGCGTTGGTGGCGAGCGCGACCAGGACGGCGACGATCAACCCCGTACGGCCGAAGAGGCTGCCGATGACGATGATGAGTGCCGACAGTCCCCCGAGGAGTACTGCGGTCCTGAGCCCGTTGTGCCGGCGGTGCACGGTACGCCCTCCAAGTGGTGCGGCAGGGGAACCCTTTGCTTACTGATCTCCGGTGCCACTGGTGCCGTGGTGTCACGTCCAGTGGACCCTCCCGCACTGGTCAACGCCAGGCGGGGGCCACTAGTTCCCTTGTGCGTGCGGCGGCGGGCATGCGCCGTCCGGGTGACGGTCCGCGCTGAGCGGCACGCGCGTATGGCGGCCTGCCGGCCCACGCGCGCGTGCCGGGGTGTCAGAACAGGCCGGTGTCCGCGAAGCGGAGCACCAGCTGGGGCGCTCCGGACAGGGCGACGCCGAGGACCGCGGTGAGGCCGATCGCGGCGGTGAGCGGGGCCGGGACGCGGTGCCGGGCGGGCTCGCCCTCGGGGGCGCGGAACAGCAGGGCCGTCCACTGGAGGTAGTAGAAGAGGGCGATCACCACGTTGACGGCCATGACGACGGCCAGCCAGCCGAGTCCCGCGTCGACGGCCACCGAGAAGACGGTGACCTTGGCGAAGAGGCCGATGATGCCCGGCGGCAGTCCGGCGAGGCACAGCAGGAAGAAGGCCAGGGTGAGGGCCGCGAGGGGGTTGGAGGCGTACAGACCCCGGTAGTCCGTGAGGCGGTTGAGGTGCTTCGTACGGCTCACCACGGCGGCCACCGCGAAGGCGCCGAGGTTCACGGCGGCGTACATGAGGGCGTACGCGACGGTGGAGCCGACGGCCTTCTGGCCGTCCTTGACGTAGCCGGCGGCGGCGATCGGTACGAGGAGGTAGCCGGCCTGCCCGACGGAGGACCAGGCGAGCAGCCGGACCGCACTGTACGCGCGCGTGGCCTGCTGGCGCAGGGCGCCGACGTTGCCGACGGTCATGGTGAGGGCGGCCAGGACGGCGAGCGCGGGGCCCCAGACGTCGGCGTACGACGGGAGGGCGACGACGGTGACGAGGATCAGGCCGGAGAAGCCGACGGCCTTGCCCACGACGGACAGGTAGGCGGCGACCGGGAGGGGGGCGCCCACGTAGGTGTCGGGCACCCAGAAGTGGAACGGCACGGCGGCCGTCTTGAAGGCGAAGCCGACCAGGGTGAGGACGACGCCGGTCTGGGCCAGGGTGTGGAGCTGTCCGTCGACGTGCTGGATGCGGTCGGCGACCTGGGTGAGGTAGAGGCTGCCGGTGGCGGCGTACACGAAGCTGATGCCCATCAGGCTGACCGCGGTGGCGGTGACCGAGGACAGGAAGAACTTCAGGGCCGCCTCGGAGGACTTCCGGTCGCCGTGCCGGATGCCGACCAGGGCGAACGCGGGCAGGGAGGCGACTTCGAGGGCCACGATCAGGGTGGCGAGGTCGCGCGAGGCGGGCAGCAGGGCGGCGCCGGCCGCGGAGGACAGCAGCAGGAACCAGAACTCCCCTTCGGGGAGTCTGCGGCGCCCGTCCTTGAGCGCGGTGACCGACAGCAGGGCCGCGAGGAGGGCACCACCGAGGACGAGGAACTGGATGACGAGGGTGAACCGGTCGGCCGTGTAGCTGCACACGCCCGGGTTGCCGGTCAGGCAGAAGGTGCTGCGGTCGCCGTCCAGGAGGGGCAGCAGCAGGAGGGCCGAGGCGGCGAGTCCGGCGACGGACACCCAACCGAGGACGGCCTTCCGGGCTTCGGGTACGAACAGGTCGGCGACGAGGACGACGAGCGCGACGACCGCGGCGACGGTGGGCGGGGCGATGGCGAGCCAGTCGACGGACTGGACCACGGACGCGGCCAGCGGCTGGGCCAGGGCGCTCATCGGGTGCCTCCTGCGAGGAGCTGCTGCACGGCCGGGTCCGTCAGGCCGAGGAGGACCTTCGGCCACAGTCCGGCGACGACGGTGAGGGCGACGAGCGGGGTCCAGGCCGCGAACTCGTAGCTGCGTACGTCCGCGAGCTTCGGGACGTCCTGCGGCAGGGCGCCCATGCAGACGCGGCGGACCACGACGAGCATGTACGCGGCCGTCAGCAGGGTGCCGAACGCGGCGATGGACATGAAGGTGAGGAAGGCGGGGCGGCTCAGGTCGGCGGCGGGGTTGAAGGCGCCGAAGAGGGCCAGCATCTCGCCCCAGAATCCGGCCAGGCCCGGCAGGCCGAGCGAGGCGACCGCGGCGAAGGCGAGCAGGCCGCCCAGGCGCGGTGCCTTGCCGTACAGCGCGGCTCCGGTCTGGAATTGATTCGGCGCGGCGGAGCCGCTCGTTGTGGGGTGGCGGTCGGGCGACGGGAGGGAGAGGGTGTCGAGGTCGGTGGTGCCCGTGCGGTCCTTCAGCCCGCCGACCAGGAAGAAGAGGAGGCCGGTGATGAGGCCGTGGGCGATGTTGGCGAACAGCGCGCCGTTCACGCCGGTCGGGGTCATCGTCGCGATGCCGAGCAGGACGAAGCCCATGTGGCCGACGGAGGAGTAGGCGATCAGGCGCTTGAGGTCGCCCTTCGCGCCCTGCTTGGCGAGGGCCAGGCAGGCCAGGGATCCGTAGATGATGCCGACGACCGCGAGGGCGGCGAGATACGGCGCGAAGATCCGGAACCCGTCGGGCGCGATCGGCAGGAGGATCCGGACGAACCCGTACGTACCCATCTTCAGCAGGACGCCGGCCAGCAGGACCGAGCCGACGGTCGGCGCGGCGGTGTGGGCGTCCGGCAGCCAGCTGTGCAGCGGCCACATCGGCGTCTTGACCGCGAGCCCGATCCCGATCGACAAAACCGCGATGACCTGCACGGATGTGGTCAGCGACCGGCCGTTGTCAGTGGCGAGTGCCACCATGTCGAATGTGCCCGCCTTGATTCCGATCAGGAGCAGGCCGAGCAGCATGACGACGGACCCGAGCAGCGTGAAGAGGATGAACTTCCAGGCGGCCTGGGTCCGGCCCTCGCCGCCCCAGCGGGCGATGAGGAAGTACATCGGGACGAGCACCATCTCGAACGCGAGGAAGAACAGCAGCAGGTCGAGGACGGCGAAGGTCGCGAGGGTGCCGGACTCCAGGACGAGCAGCAGCGCGACGAAGGCCTTCGGGTTCGGGCCCGCGGCCCGCGGCGTCAGCCGCTCATGTTGCTGCTTGAAGTAGGAGTACAGCGCGCAGAGGAAGGTCAGCAGCGCGGTCAGGACCAGAAGGGGGAGGGAGATGCCGTCGATGCCGAGGTGGATCCGCACGTCGAGTGCGGGGATCCAGCTGATGTCCGTCGTGGCCTGCATCTTCGACGGCTGGTCGTGGTCGAAGCCGAGCGCCAGGACGATCGCGGCGATGAGGATCGCGCCGGTCACGGTCACGCCGTGCCGCAGCACGGCCTGCTCGGGCGACTTCCCCTTCAGCCCGGGCGGGGCAGGCAGGAGAGCGGTGACGGCGCCCAGGAGCGGGCCGACGACGACGAACGCCAGAAGGAACTGCATCACGGACTCGTTGATATCGATCACGCCTGCTCACGCTCCCGTGGCGACGAGGAGGACGGCGACCGCCAGGACGACGGTGCCGGCGAGCAGCGCGCTCACATAGGTCTGCACATTGCCGGTCTGCGCGCGCCGCACGGCTGCCCCGAGCAGACGGGGCAGCGCGGCCGCGCCGCACACATAGGTGTCGACGACCTCGCGGTCGAGGAACTGGACGAGACTCGCTCCGGCCCGCACCGGGCGGACGAACAGCGCCGAGTACACGGCGTCCAGGTGGAAGCCGACGGCCGCGTGCCGGTACAGCGGGCCGAGCAGCAGCCGCCCGGGGTCCGCAGGGTCGGCCGCGTAGGCCACGTCGCCGTACGCCGGCTTGTGGCCGGCGATGGCCTCCTCCTCGACCAGCCCGGCGTCGCCCTCGGGGTGGGCGGCGACCGCGCCCATCGGTACGCGGGCGGCGAGTGCGCTGGTGTGCTGCCAGGCGCCGTAGGTGGCGAGCAGGCCGACCAGGGCGAGGCCCGTGCCCAGCACCGAGGTGAGCAGGGTCGGCGTCAGGTCGCGGCCGCCGAACCAGTCGGGCAGCGTGCGGTAGGCGAGCCCGCCGAACGCGAGCGAGGGGACGGCGAGCACCCACAGCACCACGGTCATGCTGAGCGGCTGACGGCCGTGGTCCGGGGCCTCGGCTCCCCGGCCGCGGAAGGCGAGCAGCCACAGGCGGGTCGCGTACGCGGCGGTGAGCAGGGCGGTGACCAGACCGGCGACGAGCACGATCCAGCCGGTGCTGCCGGGGACGCGCTCCGCGTGGCCGGTGGCGACGTGCTCGGCGGCGCCGAGGACGGACTCCTTGGAGAAGAAGCCGCTGAAGGGAGGGATCGCGGCGAGGGCGAGGAGGGCCACGCTCATCGTCCAGTAGGCGTCAGGGACACGGTCGCGCAGGTGGCTCATGCGGGACATGGCGGCCAGTGAGTTGGTGCCGGCGGCGTGGATGATCACGCCGGCGGCGAGGAACAGCAGCGCCTTGAAGGCGCCGTGCGACAGGAGGTGGAAGACGGCGGCACCACGGTCGCCGACGGCGAGGGCGCCGGTCATGTAGCCGAGCTGGCCGATCGTCGAGTAGGCGAGGACGCGTTTGATGTCGTCCTGGGCGAGCGCGCAGAGACCGGAGCCGATCATCGTGACGGCGGCCATGACGGCGAGGACGACCATCGCGGCCGCGGAGGCCTCGAAGACGGGGAGGAGCCGGGCGACGAAGTAGACACCGGCGGCGACCATCGTCGCGGCGTGGATCAGCGCGGAGACGGGCGTGGGGCCCGCCATCGCGTCGGGGAGCCAGGTGTGCAGCGGGAACTGCGCCGACTTGCCCGCCACGCCCGCCAGGAGCAGCAGCGCGATCAGCGTCGGGTGGTCGAGTCCGCCACTGGCGACGGTGCCGAGCACCTTCGTGATCTGGAAGGACCCGGCGTCGGTGGCCAGGGCGAACAGGCCGATCAGGAAGGGGACGTCGCCGAGCTTGGTGACCAGGAAGGCCTTGAGGGAGGCGGCGCGGGCCTCAGGGGTCTCCCAGTAGTGGCCGACCAGGAAGTAGGAGCAGATGCCCATGACTTCCCAGCCGACCAGCAGCACGATCAGATCGCCCGAGTAGACGACCAGGAGCATCGCGGAGGTGAACAGGGAGACGAGAGCGGCGTACGAGGGGTAGCGCGGGTCGTCGCGCAGGTAGCCGGTGGAGTAGATCTGCACGCAGGTGGCGACGACGCCGACCAGGACGGCGACGAGGGCCGCGAAGCCGTCGATGTACAGGGACAGCTCGATCGGGATCGAGCCGGTGGGCGTGAGCTCGGTGGCGGCGCTGATCGCCTGGCCGCCGCCCTGGCGCCCGGCGACGAGCACGGCCAGCACCAGTGCGGTGAGGGTCGGCAGGACGGCGAGCGGGCGGACGAAGCCGGGGGCCGTGCGGCCCAGGAGCAGGCCGGCCACGGCGGCGAGGAACGGCAGGAGGGGGACGAGGACGGCGAGGGTGGTCGTGGTCACGTGGTGGCCTCAGCCTTCTCGGCCGCGGGGGCGTCGCTGTCGGGGCCGTCGGTCTCGTGGCCCTCGGCGGTGTCGCGGAGTCTGTCGATGTCGGAGGTGCCGCGGTTGCGGTAGACGGCGAGGACGATCGCCAGGCCGATGCCGATCTCGGCGGCGGCGATGGCGATGGTGAACAGGGTCAGGGCCTGGCCGGAGTGCAGGGTGTCCCGGGCGGTCTTGCTGAGCCAGACGTCGAAGGCGACGAGGTTGAGGTTGACGGCGTTGAGCATCAGCTCGACCGACATCAGGACCAGGATCGCGTTGCGGCGGGCGAGGACGCCGTACAGGCCGGTGGAGAAGAGGAGGGCGGAGAGCACGGCGGGATAGGCGAGGTGCATCAGCGGGCGCCTTCCTTCTCGGCGCGGCCGCGGCGGGCGTCCGGGACCGTCGGGGTGCCGGTCGTCTCCGCCTTGGCCTTGCGGGACAGGACGATCGCGCCGACCAGGGCGGCGAGGAGGAGCACGGAGAGGGCCTCGAAGGGGAGGACCCAGTTCTGGAACAGGCTCGCGCCGGTGACCTCGGTCGATCCGGCGGCCGGGCCGTGCAGGTCGATCCAGGTGGTGCGGAAGGCGTCGACGACCACCCAGACCAGGGCCGCCGCGGCGGCGAGGGCCACGGCGAGGGCGGCCCACCGGTTGCCGGAGTCGGCGTCCGGGGAGCGGCCGATGGGGGCCCTGGTGAGCATCAGACCGAACAGGAGGAGGACGACGACGGAGCCGACGTAGATGAGGACCTGCACCCAGGCGATGAACTCGGCGGTGAGCAGGAGGTACTCGACGGCGAGGCCGCCGAGGGTGACCACGAGCCACAGGGCGGCGTGCACCAGTTGCCGGGTGGTGACGGTGACCAGCGCGGCGCCGAAGGTGACCAGGCCGACGAGGAGGAAGGCGATCTCGACACCGTTCGGGGAGAGGAAGCCGTGGGGTGCGGCGGCGGCGAGGTTCACGCGTCCCCCTCCTGCGGCTCGGCCTGCGCGGCCGCGAGCTTCTCCGCGGTCTTGCGGGCGGCCGAGAGTTCCTTCGGCTCCTCGGCGGCGGGGTCGAGGGCGGGCGGGGCCGGGACGGTCCACATCCACTCGCGGAGCTTGTCGCGCTCGTGGGTGAGCTCGTGGATGTCGGTCTCGGCGTACTCGAACTCCGGGGACCAGAACAGGGCGTCGAAAGGACAGACCTCGATGCAGATACCGCAGTACATGCACAGGGAGAAGTCGATGGCGAAGCGGTCGAGGACGTTGCGGCTGCGCTCGCGGCCGCCGGGGGCCGCGGGCGGGACCGTCTCCTTGTGGGAGTCGATGTAGATGCACCAGTCCGGGCACTCGCGGGCGCACAGCATGCAGACCGTGCAGTTCTCCTCGAACAGGCCGATGACGCCGCGGGTGCGGGGCGGCAGGTCGGGCTGGACCTCCGGGTACTGCGCGGTGACGGTCTTCTTCGTCATCGTGCGGAGGGTGACGGCCAGGCCCTTGGCCAGGCCGCTGCCGGGGATACGGGAGCGGGTGGGCGGGAGCGACGCAGCCATGGCTACTGGATCACCACCTTGACGATGCCGGTGAGGGCGATCTGGGCGAGGGAGAGGGGGACGAGGAGGGTCCAGGAGAGCTTCTGGAGCTGGTCTTCTCGCAGGCGGGGGTAGGTCACGCGCAGCCAGATGACGACGAAGGCGAGGATCGCGGTCTTCAGCAGGGTCCACAGCCAGCCGAGGCCGTCGGCGCCCCAGGGGCCGTGCCAGCCGCCGAGGAAGAGGACGGTGGTCAGGCCGCACAGGACGATGATTCCGGCGTACTCGGCGAGCAGGAACAGGGCGAAGCGCAGGCCCGTGTACTCGGTGTACGCGCCGAAGATGATCTCCGAGTCGGCGACCGGCATGTCGAAGGGCGGCCGCTGGAGTTCGGCGAGACCGGCGACGAAGAACACGAACGCGCCGACGATCTGCCAGGGCAGCCACCACCAGTGGAAGGCGTCGAGGATGCCGGGCAGGGAGACCGTGCCGGCCGCCATCGCCACCGAGGCGGCGGCGAGGAGCATCGGGAGTTCGTAGGCGAGGAGCTGGGCGGCGGTGCGCAGGCCGCCGAGGAGGGAGAACTTGTTGGCGCTGGCCCAGCCGGCCATGAGCGAGCCGAGCACGCCGACGCCCATCACCGCGAGCACGAAGAAGACACCCGCGTCGAGGACCTGGCCGACCGCGCCCTCCCCGGGGCCGATCGGGATGGCGAGCAGGACCAGCAGGTACGGGAGGAGGGCGACGGCCGGGGCGAGCTGGAAGATACGGCGGTCCGCGCCGGTCGGGACCACGTCCTCCTTCTGCGCGAACTTCACGCCGTCGGCGATGAGCTGGGCCCAGCCGTGGAAGCCGCCGGCGTACATCGGGCCGAGGCGGCCCTGCATGTGGGCCATCACCTTGTGCTCGGTCTGGCCGACGATCAGAGGGAAGGTGAGGAAGACGACGAAGACGACCAGAAGTCGCAGGGCGACGTCGAGCGCGCCGTTCACTGCGGGCCTCCTGTGGGGTCGTCGTGGGCGGGGGTTTCCGGGGTGGAGGTTTCGGGGGCGGACTCCTCGGCGCTGGGCGCCGCATCAGCCCGGCCCGCTTCCGTCGATTCCGTCGATTCCGTCGATTCCGTCGGTTCCGGTTGCGGGGCCTTCTTGTCCTCCGGCTCGTCGAAGGCCGGGCGGGCGTGATGCCAAGGGGCGTCTGTGCTGCGCGCGGCGGTGGACCGCCCTCCGCCGGGGGCACCCGCACCCGCACCTGGCACGGTGGGCTCCGCCGGCTCGGACGCCTCGGCCGGCTCGGCAGCCTCCGTCTCTCCCACCCGCTGCGAGGCGGACCCCCCGCTCGCGCTGCGCGCGCGACGCGGACCGGTCGCACCGGCGGCGGTATCCGCAGCACCGCCCTGCTGACTCGCCGAGCCTTCGGAGGCACCGCGCGCCCGCCGCGGCCCGCGACTCGCAGAACTCTCCTCCACCGAAGCCGACACCTCGGGCGACGCTTCCGCAGAAGGCCCGGCCCCGGCCGCCCCCTCCGCGGAAGCGGCCGGCTCCAGTGGTGCCCCCTGGCTGGCCGACCCCTCCGC